>CAZQDA010000003.1:50899-84728 GCA_964592155.1 uncultured Christensenella sp. | reverse complement strand
GCGGGCGTTGTTAAAATTTGCCTTTCCCACCATCCTTATGATGCTCTTTATGGGGATGTATACCATAGGCGATACCATCATCATATCCCGATTTGTGAATACGGATGCGCTGTCCGCGCTCAACATTGTCACCCCTGTGATCAACGTCATCGTGGGGTTGGGCGCGATGCTGGCAACGGGGGGCAGCGCGGTTGTCGCGCGAAAAATGGGGGAGGGCAGGCAGCAGCGGGCCTCGCAGGATTTCACGCTGATCGTTTTGGCCGGCGCAATCATCGGCATGATCATAACGATTGTCGGCAGTCTGCTGATGGATCAGATTCTGTGGGGATTAGGGGCGAGTGAACTGCTGTTTCCATACTGCAGGCAATATTTGTCTGTGCTGCTGATTTTTGCTCCTGCCGCTATGATACAGGTGCTCTTCCAAAATTTGATTGTAACCGCAGGTAAACCCGGATTTGGAATGGCGCTGGCAATGGGGGCGGGCGCAATCAATGTGCTGCTTGACTATCTCTTTGTGGTGCACATGAATATGGGAATTTCCGGCTCGGCTCTGGGCACGGTGATCGGCTACCTGATTCCTGCTATTGCGGGCGGTGTGTTTTTTGCGCAGTCAAAGGGTACGCTCCGGTTTCAAAAGCCTGTTTGGGATTTTAAAGTGATATGGGAAAGCAATACAAACGGATTTTCTGAGATGGTAAGCCAAATCGCGGCGGCTGTCACCACTTTTTTATTTAATATTACGATGATGAAGCTGATGGGCGAAAATGGTGTTGCGGCAATCACGATCATCATTTACTCGCAATTTTTACTTACCACGCTATACATTGGATTTTCTATGGGCGTAGCTCCTGTGATCAGCTATAATTTTGGCAGCAAAAATGGGGAACGGTTAAAAAGGATTTTTCGAATGTGCCTGCTTTTTATAGGGGCGGCATCCATTGCGATATTTACAGCAGCTATGCTGCTGGGCGAGCCTTTGGTCGGCATTTTTTCGCGCGGAGGTACGCCGGTGTATGAGATCGCGCGACAGGGATTTCGCATCTTCCCGTTTAGTTTTCTATTTTGCGGGTTCAATATATTTGCCTCCGCTGCATTCACCGCTCTTTCCAACGGTAAGGTGTCCGCCATCATTTCCACGCTGAGGACGTTTGTATTTGTGGCTGCCGCTCTTTTGCTATTACCGCAATTTTTCGGCGTAACGGGTGTGTGGATTGCTGTGCCGGTGGCGGAACTGTTGGCGTTATTCGTATCGATTGTGTTTTTGGTCAAAAATAAAAGGGTTTACGGCTATTGGTAAGAATGCGGAATCCATCAATTATTTAAGGGCGGAGATTTTCGCAAACGCTATCCGTCCATTAAGGGGTTGAATAGATGTAACGGCAATCATACAAAAGGGGAAGAAGATTTCTCATTTGTTTTTCAGGCCATAGAAAGTAGAATTAATTTATGTAAAAAACACACTCGTCTGTCCAGACAAGTGTGTTTTTTGTATATGAATGTTACTTGTGCGCGATTTGATGCCGGGCAAAATAGTCTTCGTACTTTTGACTTAATTTATCTGTGATAAAGCAATCTACTTTGGAAATATCTTTTTCCACGGCATACATTGCAATGCGGTCAAATTTGGTATGGTCTGCCAGCACATACCAGTGATTTGTAATTTCATTGATTGCCTTATATAAATAGGTCGATATGATGGAGTTAACAGTCAGACCCACGTTGATATCAATACCAGTGATGCTTGTAAACGATTTATCCACGAAAATATCAGTCAGGTAGCTGGATGTGTTTTGAAGGCTTGAAAAAAGTGTCATTCCATCGGCCGATGTAACTTCGCCGCCGATTAAAAATACGGTAAAGTTTTTTTGAGACAGGTCTTTGATTGCGCTGACATTGTTTGTAACAACGGAAAGCTTGTCAAAACGCAGCAATTGCTTTGCAAGGACGGAGCAGGTTCGCCCGGAGCCTAAAAAAATACTGTCGCCGTCATTTATCTCTGCGCAAGCCTTGTCCGCCAGAGACAGCAGGATATCATTGCTATAGAAATCATCAACGGGAGCAATGGGGTGAATTTCCTGCTCGAGGTTTAAGGTTGCCCCTCCATGAAAACGGATTGCAAGCCCCATTCGTTCCAAAACTGCCAAATCCTTGCGGGCTGTCACTTCACTGATGTTAAAGTGTTTGCTTAAGTCGGACACAAAAACTCGTTTTTGGGATAACAGCATCGTTTTGATTTCTTCTAATCTGTCAGTGAGCATCATCCATTACCTCTCTGTGATCCATTCTGTATACAATACTAACCTTTACAATTCCATTTTACATGATTTATGCGGATTTGCAACTGTTTTCAAGTAATTTTCGAAAATAGTTATTAAAAAACGAAACAATTCAAAACGAAATAAAACTTACGAATTAGAAATAAACTTTTATTAAAAAGTAATTGACAAGAAAAAAACGAAGATATATAATTACGTTAAAAGTTCGGTATTGAATCAGAAACGAAATAAATCGCACTAAAACATTATAAAAAAACTTCGTACAAAAATCAAACAAAGTAATACGATACCAGAACGGAATATTCATATGAAACAGTATTGATAGACAGGTAAAATTGAAAACCATTTCGCTGTGCAGTTAATAAATAAGGGTGGCTGTAAAATAGCAAACGCTTGATCTAATTCAGGCAACCGAAGCGCTTTATGATCATTCATTCCTACTGACCAGGGCCCGGCAGCAGCGAATCATGAGAAAGTAAAAATAAAATGCAAGGAGCAAAAAAATGAAAATAGCACAAGTGGGAGACTTTGCCGAAGGATACAACAGTATTACGGAAATAGATGGAAAGCATAAGGACATGTTAATGGATTTTGGCATTGTGGAGCTGAAAGAAGGAGATGTGTTTTCGGACTGCAGGGAGCTGGAACGTGTTATTGTTCTGCTGAGCGGAAAAATTGAAGTGACCTGGCAGAGAGAATCAATCGTAGCGCAAAGGGATAATTGCTTTGATGAAAACCTATGGTGCATCAATTTGCCCAAGGGTGTTGCGGTCACCGTTTTGGGCGTTGCAAAGCAGACGGAGATTGCTGTGGTACGTACAGAAAATGAAAAGATATTTCCGGTCAGTATCTATGAAAAAAATCAGGTGAGGAATGAAATTCGCGGGGAAGGCACAATGGAGGATTGCGGCAGGAGAATTGTCCGCACTGCGATGGATATCAATTTAACGCCGCATTCCAACATTATGTTTGGCGAAGATGTTCACTATCCC
This sequence comes from uncultured Christensenella sp., assembly GCA_964592155.1. Classification (GTDB taxonomy): domain Bacteria; phylum Bacillota; class Clostridia; order Christensenellales; family Christensenellaceae; genus Christensenella. The sequence continues at coordinate 81,460 of CAZQDA010000003.1, read as the reverse complement.
GGAAGATGGGCAGGCTTTCCTTCGCATTCCCATCCGCAGCCGGAAATCTATTTTTATAAATTTTGGCCGGAAAATGGCTTTGGTCTTGCGAAAATTGGAGAAGAAGGAGTGCTGATCAAGAACAATGACACCATTACGATTGATCCTGATCTGGTGCATCCGCAGGCAGCGGCACCGGGATACGCAATGTACTTTTTATGGATAATCCGCCACTTGCCGGGCGATCCATATATTACTCCCAATTTTGAAAAAGAATATCTGTGGGTGGAAGAGCCGGACGCAAAGTATTGGCCGGACAATATCTAGGAGGGTTACATGAAAACGATAAATCTAACAATTGGACAGGCTCTGGTAAAGTTTCTTGTCAATCAGTATCTTTATGCAGACGGCGAAGAACACAGATTTGTGCAAGGTGTCATGGGGATTTTTGGACACGGAAATGTCGTGGGTCTTGGTCAGGCGCTGGAACAGCATCAAGATGAAATAACATTTATTCAGGGGAAGAATGAACAGGATATTGCCCATGCCTGTACCGCGTTTGCAAAGCAGAATCGCAGAAGAAAAATATTTGCCTGCACCGCTTCAATTGGACCGGGCTCCCTCAATATGGTCACGGCGGCGGGAACGGCTACCGTGAACCGTATTCCCGTGCTGCTGCTTCCCAGCGACACCTACGCTGACAGGCAGCCTGATCCGGTGCTGCAGCAGATGGAAGATGAGACAAGCTATTGCATCAGCGTAAATGACGCGTTTAAGCCGGTCTGCAAGTATTGGGACAGGGTGACCCGTCCGGAGCAGTTGATGAGTGCATTGCTCAATGCGTTTCGGGTGCTTACCGATCCGGCGCAGGCGGGTGCGGTTGCAGTCTGCCTGCCTCAAGATGTGCAGGGGGAGAGCTACCACTATCCGGAGAGCTTTTTTGAGAAACGCGTATGGTACCTTGATCGTCGTCCGCCGGCGGCTGAAGCGGTAGAACGCGCGGCAGACGTAATCTGTCAGGCAAAAAGGCCGTTTTTGGTATCGGGAGGCGGCGTGCGTTACAGCGACGCGGGTAAGGCGCTTGCGGAATTTGCCCGGAAATTTGGTATTCCATTCGGAGAAACGCAGGCAGGCAAAGGAGAAAATTCTTTCCATGAAGCTTATCATATGGGAGCGGTAGGCGTGTGCGGCAGCTTATCTGCAAACAGGATGGCGGCAGGCGCGGATGTGGTAATTGCAGTGGGAACCAAATTAGGGGATTTTGTAACGTCTTCCAAGTCGGCCTTTGGAGAAAAGGCGCGGTTTGTCGGCATTAATGTCAGCCGGATGGATTCGCTGAAAATGGATGCGGTTTCAGTGGTCGCGGATGCAAAAGCAGGAATCGAGGCTCTGGAAAAAGAGCTTTCCAAGAGGAATTACCACAGCCGATACGCTAACGAGCCTGCCGAAGCAAAGGAAAAATGGCAGGAAGAGCTTGGCAGGCTGGCTGAAATCACACTGCCCGAAGGGCTTTCGCAAACGCGCGTTTTGATTGAGCTGAACAAGATGATGGGAAAAGACGACATTGTTCTTGCGGCATCGGGAAGCATGCCCTCTGATCTGGAACGGCTGTGGGATACGCCCGTGCCGGGCAACTATCATGTGGAATATGGATTTTCCTGCATGGGATATGAAATAGGAGGCGCGCTTGGGGCAAAACTTGCGGAGCCAAAGAAAAACGTTTACGCGTTTTTGGGAGACGGAGTTTTCCTAATGGCGCATTCGGAGCTTATCACCAGCATTCAGGAAGGCAAAAAAATTACGATTGTACTGTTTGACAACAGCGGGCACCAGTGCATCCATAATTTACAGCGTTCACAGGGGATCGATACCTTTGGAACGGTGTTCCGGTTCAGGGAGAAAGAAACCGGCGGGCTCACGGGCGGGAATCTGCCAGTGGATTATGCCGGAATTGCGCGGGCTTACGGCGCGCAGGCCTACACGGTGCGCACGCTGGATGAATTAAAACAGGCGTTTGAGGACGCAAAAAAGCAGACGGTTACGACCATGATCGAGATTAAGGTGCTTCCGGGCACTATGACGGAAGGTTACGAGAGCTTTTGGCGAGTGGGGACTGCCAGTGCTGCAAAAGATGAACGGGTTGTAAAAGCCGCTGAAAAAATGAAAGAAAAATTATCAACATTACGCAAATATTAAGGGGTGGAAAAATGAAAGTTCAATTGGCATGTGCACCAATCAATTGGTCCAATGATGATTTACACAGCTTGGGAGGCGAGCTGACTTATCAGCAGTGCCTGAGCGAAATGGCGCTTGCGGGATATACGGGGAGTGAAGGCGGATGGAAATATCCCAAGGAATTCGACGTTATGAAAAAAGCGCTCGATTTAAGGGGGATTACGATCTGCAACATGTGGTTCAGCTCGGAATTTACGTCCTTTCAAAACGAGGATACGATGGAACGGTTTAAGCAGCATATGGATTACACCTATGCGCTGGGAGCCAGAGTGGTCGGCGTTGGCGAATGCGGCGTCACCATACATGGCGATAAAAGCGTTCCGCTAAGGTCCGGACGGCCGATTCTCGACGAGAAACAATTTGCAAATCTTGCAAACGGCATGAATCAGTTAGGAATGCTGGGAAAAGAAAAAGGGATGAAGGTGTGCCTGCACGCCCATATGGGAACGGGAATCGAATCGGAAGAAGAGATAGACAAATTTCTGGAAATGACAGACCCGGAAACGGTTTCCTTGCTCTTTGATACGGGGCATCTGACGCTTGCGGGAGCAAATCCTGTGGAAGTATTCAAACGCCATCAGAAAAGGATTGGTCATATCCATGTCAAAGATGTGCGCAGCGCAATTGTGGATCAACTGAATCGAGAAGATTTAAGTTTTCTTGACGGCGTGCTGCGCGGTATGTTCACCGTGCCCGGAGATGGAGATATGGTGGACTGGGACGGTGTGTTTGGCGCTGTCAAAGAAAGCGGATACGATGGCTGGATTGTCGTGGAAGCAGAGCAGGATCCGGCACTGGCCGATCCGCTGGAATATGCCATGAAAGCGCGTGAGTTTATGCGTCAAAAGCTTGGAGTCTGAATGGGTGAGGTGTAAGAATGTTTCAAGAAGAATTACATTTTGAGCGTCCGCTGCGCTGGGGAATGGTTGGCGGCGGACGGGGCAGCCAGATCGGTTATATCCACAGAAGCGCGGGCAGAAGAGACGGCCTGTTTGAACTTGTGGCGGGAGCCTTCGACGTGGATGCGCAAAGGGGCCTTGAGTTTGGCAAAAATATCGGCGTGAAAGAAGAGCGTTGCTATGCTTCTTATGCGGAAATGATTGCGAAAGAAGCGGACAGGAAAGACGGAATTGAAGTAATTTCTATCGCCACACCCAATTTTACGCATTATGAAATATGCAAAGCAGCTTTGCAAGCGGGGCTGCATGTGGTATGCGAAAAGCCGTTGTGTTTTGATACCGTGCAGGCAGGAGAGCTTGTGCGGCTGGCGCGCGAGAAGAATAAAGTGGTTGGCGTGACCTATGGATATACAGGCGCACAAATGGTGCATCAGGCGCGCAATATGATAGCGAACGGAGACATTGGGGAAGTCAGGATCATACAAATGCAATTTGCATACGGATTCCATACCGAGGAGATAGAGCAAAATGATCCGGCGGCAAAATGGCGGGTTCATCCCCAAACTGCAGGTCCCTCCTTTGTGCTTGGGGATATTGGAACGCACGCGTTGTTTTTGGCGGACGTCATGACAGGACTGAGAATCGAGAGCCTGCTTTGCTCAAGGCAGAGCTTTGTAAAGAGCAGAGCGCCGCTCGAAGACAACGCTACCGTTCTGATCCGTTTTGAAGGCGGGGCAGTCGGAACGTTGTGGGCAAGCGCGGTGAACGCGGGATCGACCCACCGGCAAAAAATCAGAGTCATTGGCTCTAAGGCAAGCGTCGAGTGGTGGGATGAGCATCCCAATCAACTGAATTATGAAATACAGGGAAAACCCGTCCAAATATTGGATCGCGGGATGGATTATCTCTACCGTGAAGACGAAGCGGTATCCATGGATAGAATCGGGGCAGGGCATGCGGAAGGCTTGTTTGAATCCTGGTCTAATTTATATCGAAGATTTGCAGTGGCAATGCACGCAAAAGATAGTGGGGAGGAGGAAAAACTGAACGGATTTTGGTATCCGGACATTAAGCATGGCTTTGAAGGGGTTCAATTTATAGAAAAATGCGTGCAGTCGGCCGATCATGGCTCAATATGGGTTTCGTACTGATTTTGAAAGTCGGTACATAATAAAAAAAACAGGAGGAAATAAAATGAAAAAAATTTTGGTAATAGCAGTATGTTTCTTATTGGCGATTGCTTTGGTGGCGTGTTCCGCGCCGGCGCAGGAGACGCAGACAAGCGCGTCGGCGTCTACGGAGGCGATCGGTGAAGCGACGCAGGAGGCTTCGGCGGGCGCGAAAACAGAGGGCAAAGGCGTAAGCGTGGGATATTCGTGCAATAACTTTAATGATACGTTCCAGACTTACATTGTGGACGCGGCTCAGGCGGCGGCAGATGAAAACGGAATCAATCTCCAGTTGCAGGATGCGCAGGAAGACGTGATTAAGCAGCAGGATCAGGTAAAGGCAATGATTGCCGACGGAGTAAAGGGTCTGATCGTTGTGCCGGTTGACACAAGCGCAACGCAGCCCATCACAGATGCGGCGAAAGAAGCCGGAATCCCGCTGTGCTATGTAAACCGCAATCCGTTCGGTGAAGAGCAGCCGCCGGAAAATGTTTATTATGTGGGCTCCAACGAACCGGACGCAGGCAAGCTGCAGGCGGAAGAGCTGATGAAGCTGCTGCCGGACGGCGGAAATGTGTGTATTTTGCAGGGGTTGCTTTCCAATGAAGGCGCGATTAAGAGAACAGAAGGCTTTATGAATGCAATTGACACCGAAAAATATAAGGTGCTGGCAACAGAAGCCGCAGACTGGCAGCGCGACAAAGGAATGACGACAACAGAAAACTGGCTGACCACCTTTGGCGAAGACCTAAATGTTATCATCTCCAATAATGATGAAATGGCGCTTGGCGCGGCGCAGGCCGCACAGGCTGCGGGACGTTCGGATATCATCATTATGGGCGTAGACGCATCGCCGGACGGCAAACAAGCGGTTGTGGACGGAAAGCTCGCGGCAACGGTGCTTCAGGACGCGGTGAACATGGGCGGCGGCGCGATCAAGCTGATCAATGAAGCGGTTGCAGGCGGCAAACCGGAAGCGGTAACCTGGGTTCCCTTCTCGCTGCTTACGCCTGATAATGTAAAAGATGCGATGTAAATAGCAATCAAATCGGGGATGAACAGGGTTTGTCCCCGATTTGAAAAATGTAGACAGGAGGCCACGAATTTGGAAACTTCACTACTTGTCATGAAAAACATTGTAAAAAATTTTTATGGCGTACAGGCGCTCAAAGGAGTCAATCTGACGGTGGAGGCAGGGGAAATCCATGCCCTGACCGGAGAAAACGGAGCGGGAAAATCAACGCTTATGAAATGCCTGATCGGCATCCATCCGCCAACGTCCGGAGAAATTTATTTTGATGGAAAAAAAATAGAAAACTTCAGTACGGTTCACGCGCTTCAAACAGGGATTTCCATGATCCATCAGGAACTGAATCCGGTGGAAACAAGGTCCATTATGGAAAATGTCTGGCTGGGAAGAGAGCCGAAAACAAAGCTGGGACTCGTCGACCATAAAAAAATGTATCGCGACACAAAGGCGCTTTTGGAAAGCGTGGAACTGTATGAAGACCCGGGCACGGTTATGAGCGACCTGACAGTCGCGAAAATGCAGATGATTGAAATTGCGAAGGCGATTTCCTACAATGCAAAGCTGGTCATTATGGACGAACCGACGTCAGCGCTTACGGAGACGGAAGTGGAACAGCTTTTTAAAATCATGAGAAAGCTAAAATCGGAAGGCAAGGCAATCATCTATATTTCTCACAAAATGGATGAAATTTATACGATTACAGACCGTATTACCGTGTTTCGCGACGGCGAATATATTGGAACAGAGAACACGCAAGACCTCAAACTGCCTGAGCTCATTAAAATGATGGTCGGCAGGGAAGTAAACGAGATGTTTCCAAAGGTGCCGTGCGAAATTGGCGGCGTCAGGATGGAAGTGAAAAACCTGAGCCTGGCAAAGACATTCAGCGATATCTCCTTCACGCTGCGCAAAGGAGAAATATTAGGGTTTGCCGGCCTTGTGGGAGCGGGACGCACAGAAGTCGTAGAGACGATTTTTGGCATCAGGAAGGCCGACAGCGGTGAAATACTGATTAATGGGGAGACTGTGAATATCAATTCGCCGGCGGATGCAATCAAGCATGGGCTTGCACTGCTCACGGAAGACAGAAGAAGGGACGGCATCTTTCCGGTACTGAATATTCTATCGAACATTTCGATTGCAAATATTGGAAAATATGTGAAAAAATCAGGCTTGCTCAATTTTAGAAAGATGAGAAGCGACGCCAAAGACTATGGCGAGAAGCTGGCAATCAAGACGCCGGACATGGGACAGATGATTATCAATTTGAGCGGCGGAAACCAGCAAAAGGTTCTGGTGGCCAGATGGCTGCTGACCGAGCCGGATATCCTTTTCTTGGATGAACCTACCAGAGGAATCGATGTGGGAGCAAAGGCAGAAATCCATAAGATTATTACCAATCTGGCAGGGCAGGGCAAGAGCATTATTATGATCTCTTCCGAGCTGCCCGAAGTGCTGGGAATGAGCGACAGGGTTGTTGTAATGCATGAGGGAAAAATTACAGGGATTCTGGAAAATGATAATGAATTGAACCAGGAAGTGATTATACATTACGCTGTTGGTTCGGCCAAAGCGGCTACTTGAAACTTGGGGAGGATTGAGAAATGAACAAAAATATATCACTGGATCAAACAAATCAAACCGGCAAGGCATCAGCAATTATGAAAAAGTATGCGATTGTTCTGGTTTTGATTTTAATGTTTGTCGCCATGACGATCTTAAAACCGTCGGCATTTCTGAGCGCAAATAATATTTTCAATATTCTTGCGCAAAGCAGTATTTTCGGCATTATGGCGCTGGGCATGACGCTGGTCATCATTTCAAAAGGGATTGATATTTCCGTAGGCTCTGTTCTGGCATTTGCCGGAGTTGTGTGCGCGAGCCTTGGTCAGGCCACTGACGCGGTGGGGAAATTTTTCCCTGATATGGGTGAGCTGAATATATTCATACCGATCATCGTTGCCATGGTGGTAGGCATGGGTATGGGCGCCATAAATGGAGCGCTGATCGCCTTTACAGGGATTCCCGCATTTATTGCGACACTGGGCATGATGACAGTCGCCAGAGGATTCGCGCTTCTGTATACGTCAGGCAAACCGGTCAGTGGATTGCAAAGCGGTTTCGCTGTGATCGGAGGAGATTTGGGCGGCGTTCCGGTGCCCGTCATTATTTATGCGATTTGTATTGTAATAACGTGGATTCTGCTCAACAATACGCGTTTTGGAAAAACAGTTTACGCAATTGGAGCAAATATAAAAGCGGCCGAAGTTTCCGGTGTTCCGGTCAAACGCAACCTGACCTTGATTTACGCATATTGCGGATTGCTGGCGGGCGTTGCCGCGGTGGTGTTTGCCGGGAGAACAGGATCGGTGCATCCCGGCGCTGCGCAAGGGTATGAGCTGACCGCGATTGCGGCGACCACCATTGGCGGGACGAGCCATGCGGGCGGCGTGGGCACAGTTTGGGGCGCGATTGTAGGCGCGCTGATTCTGGGCACGCTGGTAAACGGGCTGACGCTGCTGTCCGTCAATCCCTACTGGCAGCAAATCGTGCAGGGCATAATCATTGTGGCTGCAGTGATCATAGACATGAGGAAAAATACGAAAAAGGGTTGATCCGGTTAGGGGCAGCCGATATCTGAAGGAGGAACAAAAGAATGTCAAAAGTTAAAGTTGGTGTGGTTGGGTATGGCGTGATCGGGTTGCGTCTTGCAGAAGGCGTGATCCGTCAGGAGGACATGGAGCTTGTGGGAGTGGCGGATGTAGCGCCCACGCTGTCGGTGCGCGCACTTGCGGAGCGCGGGATGCCGTATGCGTTTTTTAATGGGATTCCGGAGAACCGTCAAAAGTTGGAAGACGCCGGTGTTGTGATTTCAGGCAGCATGGAGGATATGGTCGGCGCATGCGATATTGTTTTAGATGCAACCAGCGCGGGCGTGGGCGCAAAAAATAAAGAGCTTTATCAGGCAATGGGGAAAAAAGCCGTTTTTCAGGGCGGAGAAAAGAACGACGTAGCGGATGTGTTTTTCCATGGATACGCGAATTATGAGCAGGGCGTAGGGCAGCAGTTTTTAAAGCTGACCTCCTGTAATACAACCGGATTGATTCGTACGGTTGACTGCCTGGATAGGGCGGTTGGCTGTGAAAAGGTCGCGATTACCATCATTCGCCGCGTCGCTGATCCGGGCGATTATCATCGCGGGCTGACCAATGCGCTGCAGGTGGATAAAGCGCCCAGCCATCAGGCGCTCGACCTGATGACCATTATGCCGCATGTGGATGCGACAGGGATTTTGGTGCATACGCCGGTGACGCACGGACACATCATTACGGTGCTGGCCAAAACGAAAAAGGATGTTTCCAAGGAAGAAGCAGTTGAGCTGTTCAGCAAACATCCCAGAATCAGAGTGGTGCGGCTGGAGGACGGATTTTTGGGGAACGCCTCGATGTTCCGGTATGCGCGCGATCTGAATTTGCCTCGGGCGGATATGTATGAAATCGCCCTGTGGGAAGATACGATCGTAAAATCGGGTGACGAGATTATGTTTGCGATCAATATTCCGCAGGAATCGGTCGTGATTCCGGAAAGTATGGATGCAATCCGCGCGGCTATGCAAATGCAAACGGGCAGGGACGCGGGAACGGCGCAAACCAATTTGTATCTTGGAATGAAGTGAAAGGGCGGAGTATGAAATTTGGAATAAAAACGCTCGATGATTTTAAGGTGAAGGATAAAACCGTGCTGCTGCGGGTGGATATCAACGAGCCCGTGGACAAAGAGACGGATACGCTTAAGGACATTACGCGCATCAAGGCTAGCGTAAAAACAATCGGTGAGTTGGCGGGGCAGGGTGCGAAGGTCGTTATTCTTGCACATCAGGGCAGCGACATAGAGTATCAAAATTTTCATACCACGAGGCCGCATGCAAAGGTATTAAGCGAATTGCTGCAAAAGGATGTGCAGTTCGTAGACGACGTTTGCGGCCCTGCTGCAAGGCAGGCGATCAAAGATTTGAAATCTGGCGATGTTCTGCTTTTGGACAACGTCCGCTTTGTATCGGAAGAGCAGACGCTGTTTGAATTAAGCCTGAGGCTGGGCGGGGAGGAGCAAAGCAAAACGCTTGTTGTAAGGACGCTGGCGCCCCTTGCGGATTTATATGTGTGCGATGCGTTTGCAGCGGCGCACAGGGATCAGCCCACGCTGTGCGGCTTTGAGCAAGTGCTTCCCAGCGCGATGGGGCGGCTGTTTGAGGAGGAATTTTGCGTTCTTTCCAAGCTGATGAAATCACCGGAGCCTCCATGCGTATTTGTATTGGGCGGAGCAAAAATTTCCGATGCTTTTTTGATGATGAAGACGGTGCTGAAGGCAAACATTGCGGACAGCATCCTGACAGGCGGGCTGGTTGCGCATGTGATGCTTCTCGCGCAGGGAACGGATATCGGAAAACCGACAAGAGACTATATCTTAGCCAAGGGATTTGGCGATTATATTGAAGCCGCGGAGGAGCTCCTTGAAAACTATGCGGATCGGATTATTCTGCCGGACGACCTGGCTTTTTCCGCGGATGGCGCCAGAACGGAAATTGCGATTGATTCAGGCGTTACGACTTTGCAAACCGAGGCATTTACAGATATTGGAGAACGGACGGCAAAACGGTATGCGCAGATGATCCGGCAGGCAAAGACAGTATTTGTGAACGGGCCGGTGGGCGTTTTTGAGAAGCAGGCGACAGAAAAAGGAACGAAGATGATCTGGGATGCGCTCGCAGAGACGGACGCCTACACGGTGATTGGTGGCGGAGACAGCATAACGGCGACCAACCGGTATGGATACGCAGACAAAATATCGTATATTTGTACAGGCGGGGGCGCGCTGATCCGGTTTTTATCAGGGGAAGAGCTGCCGGTGGTTTCCGCGCTGCGCAATGGCGCAAAAGACAGCAACCATTAGGAGAAACTGACTATGGATTTGAAAGAAAAAGCGTTGGATCTGCACAGGGAATGGGCGGGAAAGATCGAAATCAATGCCCGCTGCCCTGTCGCAACATCCGAAGACCTTGCGATGGCTTACACGCCGGGCGTGGCGGAGCCTTGCCTTGAAATCAGCAAAAACACGGACGACTCTTATCTATACACGCGCCGATGGAATACGGTGGCGGTGATTACGGACGGCACCGCGGTTTTGGGGCTGGGAGATATCGGACCGGAAGCGGGCATGCCTGTTATGGAAGGGAAATGCGTATTATTCAAAACATTTGGAAATGTGGATGCGTTTCCCCTGTGCATCAAATCGAAGGATGTGGACGAGATCGTAAACACAATACGGCTTTTGGAGGGCAGCTTTGGAGGTGTCAATCTGGAAGATATTTCAGCGCCGCGATGCTTTGAAATCGAGCGGAGGCTGAAGGAATGCTGCGAGATTCCGATTTTTCATGACGACCAGCACGGCACGGCTGTGGTGGCAGCGGCTGCAATGATCAACGCCTGCCGTCTGACCGGCAGAAACATAAAAGATATTCGTGCGGTTGTGAGCGGAGCGGGAGCTTCGGCGGTTGCGGTCACAAAGCTGCTGATGCACATGGGCCTTGAAGAAGTGATCTTGTGTGACCGCATCGGAGCAATTTACGAAGGCAGGGAAAACCTGAATCCTGAAAAAGAAAAAATGGCAAAAATAACCAATCGGGCGAAGAAAAAAGGTTCTTTGCAGGAAGTTATGGTTGGCGCGGATGTGTTTTTCGGGCTGTCGGGCCCGGGAATCGTATCACAGGAAATGGTTGCGTCAATGGCGGATCATCCCATGATTTTTCCTATGTCAAACCCCGAGCCTGAAATCTTTCCGGAAGACGCCATTGCCGCGGGCGCGGCAGTGGTGGGAACGGGGCGGTCTGATTTTCCGAACCAAATCAACAATGTACTGGCATTCCCGGGGATTTTCAGAGGCGCGTTTGACGTGCGGGCAAAAGATATTAACGATCAAATGAAGGTGGCAGCAGCGCTCGCCATCGCACAGTTGATTACGGATGAAGAGCTGTCCGCTGAGTATATTATTCCAGCCGCGTTTGACAAGCGGGTGGGAAAGGCGGTTGCAGAGCGCGTTGCGCAGGCGGCGCGGGAGAGCGGAGTGGCGAGAATTTGAGTCTGGAAATAGAAGGGAAGGCCGTGAAAGCGACATTTGGTTTTGGCAGAGAAACATTGGAATTAGAGGTGCCGGAAAAAAATTATGCGGGTACGCTTACGATTGGCGGAGATGTTTTGCAGCCGCTGCCGGCGGCGGAGGAAATAGGGCGCTCGATGAAGCATCCGATCGGATCAAAACGCTTAAAAGAGATCGTTGCGCCTGGTGAAAAGATTGCGATCATCACAAGTGATATCACACGCCCGCTGCCCACTTTTGAAATAATGCCCGGACTTTTGGACGAGCTTTATGACGCGGGGGTGCGGCCGGAGGACATCACGCTTGTGTTTGCGCTTGGGTCTCACCGCAGGCACACGCCGCAAGAAATGGAGAAGCTTGCGGGAAAGCGCGCGATGAAAGAAATTACGGTAATCGACGGAGATGATACGGACTGTATTTACGTAGGAACGACGACCCGCGGAACGCCCGTCAATATTGTGCGAAGCGTGGCGCTGGCAGACAGGCGCATTTGTCTGGGAAACATTGAATACCACTATTTTGCCGGATACAGCGGCGGCGGAAAAGCGATTATGCCGGGCGTATCAACCAGAGACGCGATTCAGGCAAACCATTCAAAAATGGTGGAGCAGTCTGCGTGCGCAGGAAAGCTAGAGGGCAATCCGGTCAGGGAGGATATCGAAGAAGCGGCGCACATGGTAGGCGTGGATTTTATTATCAACGTTGTGCTGGATGAAAAAAAGCGTATTTTGAAAGCCTTTTCCGGAGACTGCGTCAAAGCGCACAGGGAGGGCTGTCGGTTTTTAGATTCCATCTATCTGTGTGAAATCGATCGGCCATCGGATATCGTGGTTGTTTCTCAAGGGGGATATCCGAAGGATATCAACCTGTATCAAACGCAAAAAGCGCTCGACAACGCAAAACATGCGGTTGCCAAAGACGGCATTATTATTCTGGTAGGCGGCTGTGATGAAGGATTCGGGGAGCATGTTTTTGAAGAGTGGATACACACTGCGCAGACGCCGGAATCGATGATCGAGCGGGTAAAGGATGATTTTCAGCTGGGAGGGCATAAAGCGGCGGCGATTGCCATGGTGCTTGAAAACGCGAAAATATTTCTCGTGTCAAACCTGCCCGATCAGGTTGTGAGACAGGCATTCATGGAGCCGTTTTCCTCGATACAGGATGCGCTTCACCGCGCGTTTGAAGAAAAAGGCGGCAACGCAAGCGTATTGTTGATGCCTTATGGCGGCTCTACGCTGCCGCGCGTCAAAACGAGTTAAAATCTGGAAAATTTCAGAACAGGAGAAAAAACAAATGAATCAAAAATTAAGGATAGGAATCATTGGAGCGGGACGGATTGGAAAGCTGCATGCCAACAACATCATCTCGCGCATACCAAACGCGGAAGTCGCGGCGATTTCGGATGTGGTATTCGAAGCGGCGCAGAGCTTTGCAAAGGAAGCGGGAATTCCCAAATATTATGCTGATTACAAGGACATCTTGAACGATGCAGAAATAGACGCGGTCATGATCTGTTCTTCCACAGACACGCATTCGTCCATTTCGATTGACGCGGCAAAGGCGGGAAAACATATTTTCTGCGAAAAGCCCATCGATTATGATCTGAAGAAGATACGCGCAGTCATGAAGGCGGTTGGGGAAGCGGGCGTAAAGTATCAGGTAGGGTTCAATCGCCGGTTTGACAGAAATTTTAAAAAAGTCAGGCAGACGGTTGAGCAAGGAAAAATCGGACAGATGGAGCTTGTGCGTATTACGTCAAGAGACCCTGCGCCGCCACCGGTGGAGTATGTGAAAGTGTCCGGCGGGATTTTGCTTGATATGACAATCCATGACTTTGATATGGTGAGATACCTGACAAACAGCGAAGTGGAAGAGGTGAGCGTGATGGGCGCATGCCTCGTGAATCCGGAAATCGGAGAAGCGGGCGATGTCGACACCTGCGTGATCAGCATGAAAATGGCAAACGGCACCCTTGCGGTGATCGACAATTCAAGGAGAGCGGCCTATGGCTATGATCAGCGCATGGAGGTCTTTGGATCGCTGGGAGCTGTAAGCGCGGAGAATGAAACTGCGAGCAGGACGGTTCTGGCAAACGAGGAGGGCGTGATTTCCGAAAAACCGCTGTACTTCTTTTTGGAGCGGTACAATGATGCGTTTATCACGGAAGTTATGGAGTTTGTGCAGGCTTGCCTGAATGATGCCCTGCCGCCGGTGGGCGCAAAAGACGGGCTGAAATCAGTTTTGGTTGCGCTGGCGGCAACCGAATCATTAAAAAAGGGCGGGGCTGTGATAAAAGTTCCGGAGCAATAAAAAGCCGGAAGACAGGCCTGAAAACGCCTGTGAATGATGGAGTGAAAACTGCGCGTTTTGAAGGCTCCATCAGAAAAAAGGAGTGGAAACGATGAGTCAATTAAAAGAATTTGCGCAAGAAATTCGGATCGAGCAAATAAAATGTTTTGCAAAAAGAGGATTTGGGCATGTTGGAGGTTCGCTTTCCGCTACGGATTGCATTGCGGCGCTGTATGGCAAGCTGATGAAATATGACGCAAACAATCCGAAGTGGCAGGGAAGGGATCGTTTGGTTTGCTCCAAAGGGCATGCGGGCCCCGCGCTGTATGCGGCGCTTGCCATAAAAGGATTTTTCCCAAAGGACTGGCTTGATACGTTAAACCAGCATTACACGAGACTACCCAGCCATTGTGACAGGCTGAAAACGCCGGGCATCGATATGACGACAGGTTCTTTAGGGCAGGGATGCTCGCTTGCCGCCGGCATGGCGATAGCGCTTTTACTGGATGGCGGCGGACAGAGCGTGTATTTGATTATGGGAGACGGCGAATGCGATGAAGGTCAGGTCTGGGAAATGGCATTATTTGCAGGCGCAAACAAGCTCCATAATCTGGTTGCGTTTGTGGACTATAACCATAAGCAACTGGATGGCACGACGGAGGACGTTTTAGACCTTGGCGACATCGCAAAGAAATTTGAAAGTTTTGGATGGCACGCGGTTTCTGTCGACGGAAACGATCCGGATATGATTGTCCATGCGGTGCAAGAAGAAAAAGGGACAGGAAAGCCGCTGCTTGTGGTGCTCAATACGGTGAAAGGCGCGGGCGTAAAGGCGATTGAAGAGATGGAATTTAATCACCATATTACGATAGACGAGAATTTGGCGCGCACGGCGATGGCGCAGCTTGAAGGTGTACAGGGAGGAAAATCATGAACACGGTATTTGACGGAACCAGAGAAACGGCGGCATTAAAGGATGTTTTTTCAAAGACGTTGGACGGGCTGCTGGAATCGGACCGCGATGTGGTGTATCTGGACGCCGACCTGATGAACTCGTTTGGAACGCTGCCTTTAAAATGGAAATATCCCGGACGCTGCATTGACTGCGGAGTGCAGGAAGCAAATATGATCGGCATGGCGGCGGGAATGTCCGCCGAAGGGAAGAAGCCCTATGTGCATACATTTGGACCGTTTGCATCAAGGCGGTGTTTTGACCAAGTGTTTTTATCGGTTGGATACGCGGGAAATTCTGTACGCATCGTGGGTAGTGATCCGGGAGTGACGGCGGCCTACAACGGCGGGACGCATATGCCGTTTGAGGATATTGCGTTATACAGAACCATACCGGGGGCGGCTGTTTTTGACGTATGCGGCGGCGCGCAGCTTAAGTCGGTACTCGAGCAAACAAAAGACAGGGAAGGCGTAACGTATATCAGGACGCCCAGAAAGAATCCGGTCAAAATCTATTCCGACGATCAACAGTTTGATTTATATCGTGCAAACGTGCTTTGCGCGGGCGCGGATGTTGTGGTAATTGCAGCCGGAATTATGGTGGCTGCCGCGCTGGAAGCCGAAAAAGCATTGCGGGAAAACGGAATCAGGGCGACGGTAATCGATTCATTTTGCATTAAGCCGCTCGATGAAGCAACGCTGCTTGAACACATCAAACGCACCGGAGCGGTGGTAACTGCGGAAAACGCCTCTGTGATTGGGGGACTTGGAAGCGCTGTTTGCGAGCTGACGGCAAGAAAATATCCTGTGCCAGTGCGAATGGTGGGCGTAAACGACCTGTTTGGACAGGTGGGGGATGAACAGTTCCTGAGTGAGGAATATGGATTGACAGCGCAGGAAATTGTCGATCAGGCGATGCTTGCGGTGAAAATGAAATAAAGCGAACGCTGGTTAATTTTATTTATGGTTGGAAAGCAAATCCTCCTCATTGAGGGGGATTTGCTTTTTGCCGGGGTTGCGCGAGAATAGCTGGAGCATGTAAAATAGAAAGGAGAAATGGAAAGGGATATTTCTATGAATTCATTGGAAATAATTGCGCATATCAAAAGTGATTTTCCCACAAAATTTGGGATTCCGCGCCAAAGCGGGATGGTGGAAGGCCTGCGGGCTTCTATTGTTTTCATGCCGGAATACCGGAATGCGCAGGCTTTGCGCGGGCTGGAGACGTTTTCCTACCTCTGGCTGCTCTGGGACTTTTCACAGGCGCGGCAAAAAACATGGTCTCCGACGGTTCGTCCGCCCAAACTGGGCGGAAATACCCGCGTTGGCGTGTTTGCCACACGCTCGCCCTATCGCCCCAATTCCATTGGATTGTCCTCTGTAAAACTTGACCGCATCGAGCTTGAAACACCCGAAGGGCCGGTTTTACACGTGCTGGGAGCTGACCTTATGGACGGCACGCCCATCTATGACATCAAGCCTTATCTTCCTTTTACGGACAGCCATGCGGATGCCGCTGCGGGATTTTTGGGCGGCGCAAAACCGCCCTTGCGCGTAAAGGCCGATCAAGCGCAGCTGGCGTCTGTGCCGGAAGAAGACCGACTGGTTTTGCGCGAGTTGCTGGCGTATGACCCCCGTCCCGCCTATCAGGATGATCCGGAGCGAATCTATGGCATAGAGTATAAAGACTGGGAAATTAAGTTTCGCGTTGCGCATGGCGTATTGACGGTAACGGCCATCGAAAGCCGCAAAAAAAGACGGGGATAAAAATCCTCGCCTTTTTAAATTACTGCTGTGCTATTGCGAAACCGCCTCCACAACCGCAACGGAGGAATCACCCGTGCGTGCGCGCTCGAGCACGGCATCCGCAAGCTGCTGAAACGTCCCATAGGAGGTGCTGGCTCCCGCGATTGCGTCAACGCCCTGCACATTCTGATTTTCCAGAAACGCCGCGGCATAGGAACGTGTGTAGCGGTTGGGATAGGTGCCTGTCACGGCGTTCATATTCCGCATATAATCCATATCCCAGGATTTGATAAACCCGCTGGAGTTGCGCGCGTTATATTCCGCGGAAACAACCTTGCCACCCCGCACATAAATGGTGAGATATTCCTTCCAGCCGTGGCTGTAATCAGACATCTCCGCCGAATAGTAACCATCCTTCAGCGAATCGCCGCCTGCGGCGCAAGCCTGCACGAAAAGGCAGGCTAACAGCATGGGAATAATCATCAAAAGCGCTGTCAATTTTTTCATCGTAATACCTACTTTCTCAGAGTGAATCGTTTGGCCATGCCTTCAAGCGCATCTGCCTGATCGGTCAGCGATTGGCTGGCCTGAGCGCTTTCTCCGCTGGAAGAAAGATTGTGCCGCGCCAACTGGTTGATGGATTCAATCTTGCCGGTAATCGTTTTAAGCGAGTCTTTTTCGTTTGCCACAGACTGCTCAAGCTCCGCCGTAATATCTGATATTTGGTTGAGGATTTTTTGGATTTCCTCAATGGATTCTGCCATGGCCCGTACAAAGCCGGAGCCTTCCTGTACCGCGCTTTGGGAGCCTTGAATCATTTGCGCGGTTTTGCGAGAAGAGTCTCCGCTCTTTCCGGCGAGATCCCGCACCTCGGTCGCAACGACGGAAAAGCCCTTTCCGGCTTCCCCTGCCCGCGCAGCCTCTACAGAGGCATTGAGTGCGAGAATGTTCGTCTGGAAAGAAATTTCCTCCAAGAATTTGTTGATCTTGGTAATCTCTTCCGAGCTGTTACTGATGGCTTGCATCGCCTTGGACATGTCATCCATATTTTGCTGGGCTGTGCCCAGTTTTTCCATAGCCTGCTGCATCAGGCTGTGTACGTGCCGGGTATGCGTATCGACTGCGTCAATACTTTGGGAAATGGACTGCGCCTCGTGTTCAAGATCGCTGAGCGCGCCAGCCTGACCGCCGGAACTTTCCTGCACGTGAAGCGCGTTTGTGGATACCATGTGCGAGGTTTCGCTTACCTGAACCACGGAGCGCTGGATGGACTGCATGATCAGGTTCAGGAATTTGACGATTTTGTTCAGGGAATCCTTCATGACAATAAAATCGCCGCGGAACTCGCCGTCCACAGATACGTCAAGATTACTTTTGGAAAGTTCATTTAAAACACGCGACAGTTCGGAGGTATAGCTGTTGATGCTGAGCACTGTTTGACTGAGCGCGCGCGACAAAACCTCTGTCTCATCCCTTGTGGCCTCTACCTCCACAGGTGAATGAAGGTCTCCGTCTGAAAGCTGGGCAAGCCGCTTGGTTACACGTCGCAAAGGTTTTTGAATGCGTTTGACGATGTGCATCGTGGGGAAAATCGAGAGTAATAGCAAAGCGATTGTCAGCAAAATACTGATAAAAATTGCCTGATTTGCCGCGTCCATAAAATCACTTTGCGGCGCGGTAATGCCAAAGCTCCAGTGGGTTCCGCGCACAGGGGAATAGCTGAAATACTGGTGATTTGTAAAACCACCAGTGCCTGCGGAGCCGGTTTGCCCGTCCGCCATTTGCGAAAAAATGTTTTGCATGTCCGCATTATCGCCGAATGTGTCAAATATTGTCCTCTTTGATGCCACCTGTTTGGCATCTTGATGTGCCATATAAATGCCATTTTCGTCTATGATGAAGGCGACTCCTGTTTTTCCAACGTTGATGTTGCTCAATAGATCGTTCAGCACGTCGTATTGGTAACTTCCTACAAGATAGTAAGAGACATTGCCGTCCTGCATGACTGGTGTGCCGATCACGATTTCAAGCTGGTCGCCATTCACGCGGGTGTCGTCAATGACAAGATTTGCGGTTTCTTTCATGCTGCTGTAAAGAGAATCGCCCGCAATGCTGCCGGGGCTGCTTTCGCTGCCTGTGAACAGGTTGCCGTCAGCGCCGTAAAGGGCAAGCCAGTTAAATTCGATGCCGGATTTTGCATGATCGAGCTCCGCCTGCTTTTCTGCCGGCGTTGTTTGCGCACTGGCCAGAGTGGGATTGTCCGCAATCATAAAAATGCGATCCGACATCAGGTGCAGGTTGTTCTCGATGCTTTGAGAGGCCGCCTTTGCCATTGGCTGAAGCGTATCCAGCAAAATAGTATTGGTCAGCGTCGTCATGAAGTAAGACATAACGCCCACAAGCACGATCGATAGTAAAAGCAATATGGCGACGGTATTGATGATGATCTTTTTTCCAATACTATGCTTTACGTCACTGGTATGTTTAGCTCTACTGCGTCTCAAAATAAAAGCTCCTTTTGTTAAGTTTTACAGTTACGACTAGATTATAGTATGAATTTTGGATTAAGACAATGGGTTTTGAGAAAAGTCACAAATTAAGAAATTTTATATGGATACAGGCAAAAAATGAGTTTGCGCACTGCTTACCACCTGCAAATTTAAGCAGAACAAGGACGATAAAGCGGTGGCGGTTGCCCATATAAATAGAGTAAACGATTAACTATGCTGTGCAAAAGCAAAAAAGCGTCATTTTAAGCTAGATTTTGGACGGTGAAAAAAGCAAAAACATTTCAAAAAATAAAGCGCAAAATCTGTTGACTTTTCAAAAGGCGCGCTATATAATGAAATTCAATAAAGAATCAATTCAAAACATGATTTTAATGGGAAATTGGTGAAAACAAATGAAATATAGGTTGGGAATTGATATTGGCGGCACAAAAATTGCCTATGGTATTTTTGATGAGAATAGGGTAATCGTTTACCGTTATAAAACGGAAACGGATGCTCTTGCAACGCCAAAGGAGCTGGAAGAGAAAATTGTAACGGATACCATGCATATTCTGGACGCGCTTAAGCTGGGTGTCGACGATCTTGCGGGAATTGCGATGGGATTTCCCTCTTATGTTAACTTTGATGATGGGGTAATCGTTTTCACAAGCAATATGCCGAACCTGCACCATTTTTGTGCCAGAGCGGCATTTGAAAAACGATTTCCGGGAGTCAGGGTTGTGGTGGATAACGACACCAATATTGCGGCAATTGCCGAGCACCGCTATGGAGCCGGGCGGGGCTATGATCATATGCTTTATACGGCGGTCAGCACCGGAATCGGCAGCGGTTTTATCCTGAATGGCGACATCTACAGAGGCGCTTACGGCGGGGCGGGAGAATCGGGGCACATGTTGATTACGCCGGATGAGGGCGTAATGTGCGGATGCGATAACAAAGGCTGCTTTATGAGCAACGCATCCGGATCGATGATTGTGCGTCATGCCAAAAACGCGCTGCAAAGCGGGAGGCAATCCTTGCTGGGTAGGCTTGTAGGGGATGATTTTTCAAAATTGACGGCGGTTCATATTTATGAGGCGTTTTGCGAAGGAGATGCGTTGGCAACGGAGCTAATCGATCAGATCGGCTACTATATTGGGGTTTATACCTATAATTTCTTTATCGGGCTTAACCTGAACTGTTATGTGTACGGAGGCGGTATGATGAATATCGGCACGCCGCTCATGCAAAGAATACAGGATACGTTTGACCGCTATAATCATCAGAAAGATCAAAAGGTATATTTGAAGACTGCGGAATTAAAGCAGGATGTGGGTATCATTGGGGCGGCAGAGCTGCTTTATTCAATCGACCGGTAAAAATTTGGAGGTTTAGCAATGGGATATTTTGGAGAACCGAGCAACAGAATCGCGATGATGCGCGAAGCAATTATGAATACACAGCCGACTGTCTGCGTGGAGCGCGCAATGCTAACGACGGAGGTTTATCAAAAAAACAAGGAAAAACGCCCAGTAATCAAGCGTTCGCTTGCGCTTGACCATGTGCTTCGCAATATGACGATTTACGTTGAAGACGGAGGCCTCATTGTGGGAAATCAGGCAAGCGCCAACCGCGCAGCTCCGATTTTCCCGGAATATGCAATGGATTGGGTTGTGCAAGAGCTTGACCTGTGGGAAAGAAGAAACGGAGACCGTTTTACGATTTCAGAGGAAAACAAACAAAAATTACGTGAAATCGCGCCCTTTTGGGAGGGACAGACCGTAAAGGATAAAGGGCTTGCCCTCATGCCTCCGCTTGCGCGGAAATATTATGATATCGGAATCATCAAAGTAGAGGGAAATCTGACGGCAGGGGACGCCCATCTGGCAGTCGATTACGAAAAGCTTTTAAAAGTGGGATTACAGGGAATCAAAGAAGAGACGCTCGCCGCAAAAAAGCAAGTGGATATGAGCGACTTTTCCCAGATGAAAAAACAATATTTCTATGACGCGGCTTTGATCACCATAGACGCGTGCATTGCGTTTGCAAACCGTTATGCGGCGCTGGCAAGGGATATGGCAAAAAAGGAGGCCAACGGGCAAAGGAAACGCGAGCTTCTTGAAATTGCCGAAATATGCGAACGTGTGCCGCAGTATCCCGCGCAAACGTTCCACGAGGCGCTCCAGTCGGTGTGGTTTGCACACTTAATCCTGCAAATAGAATCCAGCGGGCATTCGCTTTCGTTTGGACGCTTCGATCAATTTATGTATCCCTATTACAAAAAAGATATCGAAGAGGGCAGGATCACGCAGGAGCAGGCGCTGGAGCTAATCGAAAATTTCTGGCTGAAAACATTTACGATCAATAAAATCAGAAGCGATTCGCATACAAAGTTTTCAGCGGGCAGCCCGCTTTATCAGAATGTGTGCGTGGGTGGACAGACAAAGGACGGAAGGGACGCGGTCAACGAACTTTCTTTTCTGGTGCTCAAAAGCGTTGCACAGCTGCACCTGACCCAGCCCAACCTGTCCGTCAGATATCATAAAGGCATCTCCGACGAATTCATGCGCGAATGCGTACAGGTCATTAAGATGGGCTTTGGAATGCCTTCGTTTAACAATGATGAAATCATTATCGATTCCTTTATCAAAAGAGGGGTCGCAAAGGAAGACGCTTATAATTATTGCTCCATCGGGTGTATCGAGGTATCGATTCCCGGAAAATTCGGCTATCGGACCTCTGGGATGAATTTTATGAATTTTCCCAAAATCCTCATGATTGCCCTTAACAATGGCGTAGACGTTACGACTGGCGAAGCGGTATTTGATGGCGCTGGATATTTTCCTGATATGAAAAGCTTTGACGAAGTGTGGGAAGCATGGAAGCGGGCGATCGTCTATTACACCCGCTACAGCGTCATTTTGGATAATTGCGCGGATCTCGCGCTGGAAGAGGAAGTGCCGGATTTGCTCTGCTCTTCTCTGGTTCAGGATTGCATCGGGCGTGGGCTGACCCTGAAAGAGGGCGGGGCGGTATATGATTTTATCGGTCCTCTTCAGGTAGGAATCGCAAACATTGGCGATTCGCTCGCAGCCATCAAAAAGCTTGTGTTTGAAGAAAAGAAACTCACAACACAGGAGCTCTGGGATGCTTTACTCAGTGATTTTGCGGGGCAGCAGGGAGAGCGCGTCCAAAAGATGCTTCTGTATGACGCGCCAAAATTCGGAAATGACGACGATTATGTAGACAGCCTTACCGCGCAGGCATACAAGGTCTATATTGACGAAATAGCAAACTATAAAAATACACGTTATGGGCGCGGGCCGATCGGCGGACGTTATTACGCGGGGACTTCCTCCATTTCTGCGAACGTTCCGCAGGGCAAAGCGGTTTGTGCAACGCCGGATGGAAGAATGGCGGGAGAGCCGCTTGCGGAAGGGTGCTCTCCCACGCATTCGGCAGATGTGAACGGGCCGACGGCTGTTTTTAAATCGATCTCCAAGCTGCCGACAATCGAGCTGACGGGTGGCGTTTTGCTAAACCAGAAGTTAAACCCGCAGTCCTTGGAGGAGCAGAGTGATATCAATAAGCTGGTACTCATGCTGCGCACCTTTTTTGATACGCTCAAAGGGTTCCACGTGCAATATAATGTGGTATCAAAAGATACCATGCTGGATGCGCAGCAGCATCCGGAAAAGCATCGTGACCTCATTGTGCGTGTCGCGGGTTATAGCGCGTTTTTCAATGTGCTTTCCAGGGAAACGCAGGACGATATTATCAAGAGAACGGAGCATGTGCTGTAAAAGGCGGCGTCAGTATGGGGAAAAAAGGCCTGATTTATAATATACAACGCTATAGCCTGCATGACGGGCCGGGAATCAGGACGACGGTTTTTCTGAAGGGATGTCCGCTCGACTGCAAGTGGTGCGCAAATCCGGAATCTAAAAGCTGCGCCATAGAAATTGTATACGATAAAACAAAATGCATCGGCTGCGGCGCTTGTGCCGCAGCCTGTCCTTGCGGGGCGGTATGCGTCAATGCGAACGGGGCAGAACTCCGGCGCGATCTGTGTACGCGCTGTATGGCGTGCGCGCAGGCTTGCCCGACGCATGCGCTTTTTGTGGAGGGAGCCGAATATTCGGTGGATGAAGTCGTGCAGGAGGTCATGAAGGACGAGCCGTTTTATGAAAAATCAGGGGGAGGAGTCACGCTTTCCGGTGGGGAGCCACTCATGCAGCACGATTTTGTTATGGAGCTGCTCAAAGCCCTGAAAGAAAAAAAACTTCATGTGGTCGTCGAAACCTGTGGCTATTCTGATTTTTTCAAGGAGGCGCTTGCATATATCGATCTGGTTTATTTTGACGTCAAGCATCCGGACGCGCACAGGCACCTTGAAGGGACCGGAAAAGACAATGCGCTGATTTTGGAAAATCTAAAATACGCGTTGGAGCAAGGAAAGCGCGTCGTTGCGCGCATCCCTGTCATTCCAGCCCTAAATGATACACAAGAGGCATGGGAAAGCTATGCGGCGCTGTTTAAAAAGCTCGGAGTGCGGTGCGTCCATTTGCTGCCGTTTCACCAGATGGGCTCTGTCAAATATGAAAGAATGGGGGTGGAATACGAATATAAGGGGATCCCTTCGCTCGATAAAAAAGACCTGAAAAAAATGAAAGAATTTTTTTTGCGTGAGGGAATCAGGACGAAGATCGGCGGGTAGGGTTTTGTGAAATTTGACAAAGAAAACGAAAAAAACTAAAATGAAATTGTAATTAGTTTCGTGAAAAAAACGGGAAGCGGGATAATAATGGACAAAAAAATATCCATCAAAAAACTGTCTGAGATCACCGGCTATTCGGTTGCCACAGTCTCGCGTGTGATCAATAACGTAGGGCGCTATTCCAAAGAGACGGAGCATAAAATCAAAAAAGCGATCCGTCAATATAATTATGTGCCCAATATGATTGCCAAAGGGCTGCGCACCAATCAGATTCCGACCATAGGAATCATTGTGCCGGATATCACGAACGAGTTTTTTTCGCGCATTACGCTTGCCGCGCAGCATACGCTGTTCAAGCAATCCTATTCTGCGTTTATCTGCAATACCAATGAAAAAAAGGCCGTGGAGGAAAGGCATCTTGAGTTGATGCGCGCCAATAATATCAGCGGCGTTATTTTCGTATGCTCAGAGCATATGTATGAAGGAGACTTATACCGCGAGATACCCAAGGTCTATGTGGACAGAATGCCCCCCGCGATGGAGCACGGGGAGCAAAAGGACAGCTTTTACCTCATCCAGTCCGATAATTATGAGGGCGGTAGAATGGCGATTCGCGAGCTTGCCGATGCCGGATGCAAGCGCATTATTTCTATTTTTGAAAAAAGAGATATTTCTCCCAAGGCCGAACGTCTGCGCGGCGTGAAGGATGAGCTTTTGGCGCAGGGAATGCAAAGCGACGGAAATATCTATTTTGCGCAAAATCTTACGTTTAAGGAATCTTACGATATCGTAACGCAAATTCTCCAGGAGGGCAAAAGTTTCGACGGCATTTTTTGCTATACCGATACCAGCGCCTTAGGGGCGCTGCGCGCTCTTGCAAACAGGGGAATCAGCGCGCCGCGGGGGGTTAAGGTGGTTGGCTTTGACGACATCACCGTCGCAAAATATAATACGCCGTCCATTACCACGATTCACCAGCCGATGGAAGAAATGGGCGAGATGGCTGCCAATGTCATGCTGCAACTTCTCAGCGCGCAGGGCAAGGCAGATAGGCCGGAGAAGCTGCCTGTTAAACTAATCAGGCGCGAAACTACAAAATCATAAAAGAAAAATAGATTGACAAGCGTTTTGAAAAGTAGTATATTAATAACAAAGCTGAGTAAACGATTACTCATAAGTATAGATGAATCATTTCCAATATTAATTAGCAAACAAGAAAATTGAATAGTAACAGAAAAAAAGTGTGAAAGAAGAAAGAGATTACATTTTTAAAGAGGAAAAAAGAATCCCAAATTTTTAATTGATGAACTTGGACTTGAAAAAGGATGAAATAATTTTCTAATTGAGTAATCGATTACCTAAATGGCAATATTGCAAAAAAACGACAGGGAAGGGATGAAATATGATAGGAATTGGGAGCGATCATACTGCGCTTGCATTAAAAGAAGAGATCAAGATTCATTTGGAACAAAAGGGATATGCGGTAAAAGACTATGGCACTTACAGCTCTGAACGCACAGATTATCCCCTTTATGGAGAAAAGGTCGGCCTTGCGGTAAGCAGCGGCGAATGTGAAAAAGGAATCGTAATCTGCGGCTCCGGCGTGGGAATCGGAATCGCTGCCAACAAAGTAAAGGGCATACGCTGCGTTATTTGCAGCGAAGCTTATTCGGCGATTATGAGCAGAAAGCACAACGACTCCAACGTGCTTGCCTTTGGAGCAAGGGTCGTAGGAGCAGACGTTGCGAAAATGATTGTGGACGAGTGGCTTTCCACGGAATATGAGGGCGGCCGACACCAGAAGCGGATCGATTTGCTTGCGCAAATCGAACAAACGATGAAATAAAGTTTCCCTTGTGAGGAAATAAAATAAACTTAGTTTTAGGAGGAAACAAAATGAAAAAAGTAAAAATGATTGTTGCACTGGCGGTTGTGATTGCGATGTGCGTAACGCTCTTTGCGGCGTGCGGCCAGCAGGCGGCGGCGCCATCCGCTTCCACCGAAGCATCCAAGGAAGCTTCCCAAGCGCCCGCAACGGCAGAGGCATCTGCTTCCGCTGCGGCAGGCGGTGAAGCCAAGGCAAACGGAGACATCAGCCTGTACTTTATTTTGAAGACATTCTCTAATCCTTTCCATGTAGCGATTGCGGACGCAATCAAGGATGAAGCGGCGAAAGAGGGCGTGGAAGTATTTGTGGACGCGATGAACTCTGAAGATGAAGCGACCCCCCAACTCGATAAATTGATGACTGCTGTAAACAGCGACTACGACGGCGTTGGCGTCGGCCCAATCTCCGCCACCAATCTGGTAGAAGGAATTGCGGCAGCGTCAGAGAAGGGGCTTCCGGTTGTTGATCTTGACGAGCCCATCGATGAAGCGGGATTATCCTCCTCCGGCGGATTTTTAGCGGCGTTTGTAACGACGGACAACAAAGCGGTAGGCGCGAAGGCGGCTGAATACATCATTGAGCAGGTCAAGGACGGAAAAGTGGCGATTATCGAGGGCAAAGCGGGCTCGGCGGCAGGAGAAGACAGAAAAGCGGGCGCAACGGAGGCTTTTGAAGCGGCGACGGGAGTGGAACTCGTGGACAGCCAGCCAGCGGATTGGGACAGAAACCGCGCGCTTGACGTTGCCACGAACATTTTGAGCCAGAATCCTGACCTCAAAGCGTTCTATTGCTGCAACGACACCATGGCGCTCGGTGTGCAGGAAGCAGTGGAAAACGCAGGTCTTGCGGGAAAATGCATCGTGGTAGGTACAGACGGTCTGGAAGAGGCCTACACATCCATCAAGGAAGGCAAACTGGCGGCGACAGTTGCGCAGGATGCGGAGCAGATTGGCAGAACGGCATTCCAGAAACTGCTTGAAGCAGTGAAATCCGGAAACGCGGGAGCAAAGGGAACGACCCCTGAGCCGACTTATGTAGACTCTATTTTACAGACGAAAGAAACGCTGGGCTGACAACCTGAGAAAAATATGGAGTGTTTCCCCTTTGCCCTAAATGGGCAGAGGGGAAAATTTCTAAAACGGACGGGAGGCAACAATGGAAAAACTGGTAGAAATGAAAAACATCACCAAAAAGTTTCCGGGGGTTGTGGCGCTTGAGGACATGAAACTGGATTTGTATCCGGGCGAGGTTCATGTGCTGATGGGGGAAAACGGCGCGGGGAAATCGACACTGATGAAAATTTTGAGCGGGATTTATACGCCTACGAGCGGAGAAATCGTGCTGCATGGAAAGGCGTATCAAAGCCTCACGCCGGCGTTATCGCAGGAATGCGGGATCAGCATCATTTATCAGGAGCTGAGCGTGATCGACGAGCTTTCCATTGCGGAAAATCTTTTTGTCGGAAGACTGCCGCAGCGCAGAGTGCTGGGAATTCCGGTGGTGGATTTTAAATACATCAACAAAAAAGCGAAAGAAATGATGGAGCTTGTGGAGCTAAAGCGGTCTGCGGGCGTTATGGTGGAAGACCTGCCGATCTCGGAAAAGCAGCTTGTGGAAATCGCAAAAGCGCTGGTGCTCGATACGAAAATATTGATCATGGACGAGCCCACATCGTCGCTGACCATCGATGAAACGCAAAATCTATTTAAGATTATCCGCGCGCTCCAAAAAAAGGGAGTCGGAATCATTTATATTTCTCATAAAATAGACGAGGTAAAGCAGATAGGCGACAGGATCACGGTACTAAAAGACGGAAAATATGTGGGAACAAAGAATGTGTCCGACATTGCCAGCAAAGAAGAAATCGTGACCATGATGGTCGGCAGGGAGCTGAAGGATAAGTACTTAAGCGCGCATGGCAAAGCGCATGAACAGGGCGAGGTCATCTTCAAGGCCGAGAATGTTTCGCGGCAGGACGGAAAAGTAAAAGATGTAAGCTTTGAACTCAGAACGCATGAGATTTTAGGGTTTGCGGGCCTGGTCGGTTCCGGACGCACAGAACTGATGAACGTGCTGTTTGGCGTGGAAAAACGGCAATCGGGCAATATCTATCTGAACGGAAAAAAGCTGAATATCAAGCGGACGTTTGACGCGGTAAAAGAGGGAATCGGATATTTGACGGAAAACCGGCGGGAAACAGGTTTTTTCGATAATTTTGAAATATGGAAAAATATTGCCATGGAAAAGTCGCTCAAAACCTCTAAATGGAGCGGACTTTACGGCATGTCAAAACCCAGGCAGGAGAAAGCGGAGGCAGCGGATGCGGCGGAAAAGCTGAATGTGAAATGTACGTCCGTCAACCAAAATATTACGGAGCTTTCAGGCGGGAACCAGCAAAAGGTGATCGTCGCAAAATGGCTGGAGGCGGATGCCGAGCTGCTCATTTTCGACGAGCCGACGCGCGGGATTGACGTGGGAGCCAAAAGCGAAATTTATAAAATCATGAGACAGCTTGCAGACGAAGGAAAAGGCGTTTTGATGGTTTCTTCAGAGCTTCCGGAATTGCTCTCGGTTTGCGACAGGATACTGGTTTTCAACGAAGGAGAGATCAGGGCGGTATTTAATAGCGACGAAGTAACGGAAGAAAAAATCATACTAGCCGCTACATAATGGAGGAGGATTACAATGAATCATTCAGGTCAAAAAGTGCAGCGTTTAGCGGTCAAAAAAGATTTTGCATATTATTGGGAGCGTTTTGGAACGCTGATTATATTTTTTCTGCTGATGGCGGTTATTGCCATCATCGCGCCGAAAGGAAGCAACTTTCTTTCCGCCCCCAACCTTATCAATATTGTTTATCAGAGCACGGACAAAATACTGATCGGGCTGGGCGTATTTTTTGCCATCCTGATTGCGGGCATCGACCTGTCCATCGGTTCGGTTATGGCCCTGTGCGGCATTTGGATGGGGCTTATGATGAATGCGGGCGTACCGATTTGGGCGGCAATCCTTATCGGGGCGATCCTTGGCGGTGCGCTTCTTGGCGCGGTAAACGGTGCTCTGGTCAATTTTACAGGGGTGCATCCGTTTATCATCACGCTGGGCACACAATGGATTTTCCGCGGCATTATCATGATTATTTCAGGAGCGCGTGCGGTTTCAGGATTTCCGGAAGGCTTCAAGGAAGTCGTCAATTTCCGTGTGGGCGGCCAAATACCGACCGCAATTTTCATTGCGCTGGGTGTGGCGACGATCCTGTGGTTTATTTCCACACGAACCAAAATGGGCAGAAATATTTATGCGTTTGGCGGAAACAAAGAAGCGGCGTGGTATTCTGGCATCAATATCAAGCTGCACACGATGATTGTGTTCATAATTTCCGGGATTTGCGCCGGACTTGCGGGGCTGATTATTGCGGCAAAGACAGGCGCTGCCGAACCGCTTGCGGGCAGCGGATATGAGACGTTTGCCATTGCGGCGGCCGTCATCGGCGGCACCAGCTTTTTCGGCGGAAAAGGGAAGGTCTGGAATGTTGTGGTGGGCGGACTGATCATCGGCCTCATTAACAACGGGCTTAACATGATGCGCGTGGACTCCTTCTATCAGCAGGTGGTTATGGGGATTTTGATTATCGCGGCTGTTACGCTTGACACACTGCTGCTCAGGAAGAGGAAATAAACATGAAAATAAAGATAGCGCCCTCCCTGATGTGCATGGATATGATGAATGTTACAAAGCAAATGGAAATATTAAACAGGGCGGATTATTTACATATCGACATTTTAGACTGGCATTATGTAAAAAATCTTTGTCTTGCGCCCTGCTTTATGGAGCAACTAAAGGAGATTACGGACGTAGAAATGGACGCGCATTTAATGGTGGATAATACGGACACAGACCTTGTGGATCTTTGCCTTGCGTCCGGAGCGGGAGTGGTGACGCTTCCACCGGACGTTGTCCAGCGCAGTGCGTTCCGTCTGATCGACCGGATCAAGAATGCGGGCAAAAAAGCGGGGGCTTACGTGAACCCTGGCATGCCGCTTCAAATGATTTTTCCTTACATCCATTTGCTTGATATGGTTACGTTTATGACGGTTGATCCGGGCTTTGCGGGACAAAAGTTTGTGGAGGAGTCGCTTGCGAAAATGAGCGAGGCAAAGCGCCTTAAAGAAGAAAAGGGTTATCGCTTTGAAATACAGGTGGACGGCTCCTGTAATCCGAATACGTTTCGCAGGCTGTATGACGCGGGAGCGGAGGTTTTTGTGGTCGGTTCCAGCGGGCTGTTCGGAAACCATCAGGATCTCGCAAAGGCATGGGAAATCATGGAGCGGGAGATCGGCAGCGCGATCGGGTAATGAACATGAAACAACAGGAAAGTTGGATTGTCGGCATTGATATCGGAGGTACCAATTTCAGGATTGGGTGCGTATCGCAAACGGGGGGATTGATCAACGCCACTGTGGTGCGCAGTGCTTTTTTGGGTGAAAGCCAAGATGCGCAGGCTGCGCTTTGCGAATACATCGCAGACTATCTTGCCAAAACGGGCGTGGATGGTGTAAAAGGCGTTTGTATTGGAATTCCGGGCTCGGTCAGCAAAGACCGCAGGAGCACGATTTCGGTTCCAAACCTTTGCGATTCGGCGGGGCGGCATGTGTTTGATGGTTTAAATCTTGCGGACAACATAGAAAAGGGCCTCGGCATTCCGGTTTTCCTTAACAAAGATGTGGATCACCTGCTCGCGTTTGACATTGCCCTTAACGGGCTGGAGCAGGAAGAAATCGTGGTCGGGTGTTATATTGGGACGGGGTTTGGCGGGTCCATCCGAATCGGCGGCAAATATTTGGCAGGAAAGAACGGCGTTGCCAATGAAATCGGACATATCCCCTATTACAAGGGAGAGCTGACCTGCGGATGTGGCAAAGAGGCGTGCGGCAGCGCGCTGAAAAAAATGCAGGAAAAATTTTATCCGGAAGATTCGATCGGAGATATTTTTGTCAAGCATGCAGAAGATTT
>CAZQDA010000003.1:38222-50799 GCA_964592155.1 uncultured Christensenella sp. | reverse complement strand
AATTTTATCCGGAAGATTCGATCGGAGATATTTTTGTCAAGCATGCAGAAGATTTGCGGGTGGTGGATTTTGTTAAAGCGTGTGCGCTGCCCATCGCGACGGAGGCGAATATTTTTGATCCGGATTGTATGCTGATCGGAGGCGGAGTGGTGAATATGCAGGGGTTTCCAAAGGACAAGCTCAAAGAATTTGTGCTTGAAAACACGAGAAAACCCCTGCCTGCGGAAGATTTGCGGCTTCTCTATTCCACCCAGTGCGAAGATATGGGCGTAATCGGCGCAGCATTGTTTGCGGCGGAGCGTATCGGCTTTGATGCGTCCCAAATGCTGGCGGGTGTAAAACGCAGCCTTAAAAGGGCAGATCCGCAGCGTTTTGCGGCGATGTGAAAATAAAGGAGGATGGATCGATGAAGGTATTGTTGGCGGGAGAGTCATGGACTGTGCAGGAAACACATGTTAAGGGGTTTGACAGCGTTGACCTAGGAAGACTGGAGCAGGTCACCGCAAAACCGGTGATTGAAGCGTTGAATGAGGCGGGAATCGAGGTTCATTATATGCCCAGCCACATCGCGCAGTATGAATTTCCGCAGACCGTGGAAGAACTCAATCAATATGAGGCGGTTGCGCTGAGCGATATCGGCAGCAACACGCTCCTGCTTGATCCGGTGATGCAGCTTCAGGGAGTGAGGAAAGCAAACCGTCTTGTGGCATGCAGGGAATATGTGCGTCAGGGCGGCGGGCTTGTTATGTTTGGCGGTTATCTGAGCTTTGCGGGCATCGAAAACAAGGCCCGTTACGCAATGACGCCAATCGCCGAGGCGCTGCCGGTGGAAATCCTCAATTATGACGACAGGATGGAGCATCCGGAGGGAATTTATCCCAACATGGTTTTAAAGGAACATCCTGTGCTTGCGGGCATTGAGGGGGAATGGCCTTACTTTTTAGGGTACAATAAACTCAAAGTAAAAGCGCAGGCGCAGGAAATTGCGACAATCGGCGGCGACACATTTCTTGCGGGGATGGAGTATGGAAACGGAAGAAGCTTTGCCTTTGCTTCTGACTGCACATTCCATTGGGGTTCGGAAGAATTCTTAAAATGGGAGCATTATAAAAAATTGTTTGCCAATATTTTCCTGTGGGTTGCGGGAAGGCGGTAGACATAACCATGGATGATGTGAGTAAAAAACAGGACGGGCCACGGGGCCAGTCCTGTTTTGCATTTTTTGACGAATGGATTTATTGCCTTTTTTCCTTGACGCTGCCGTCGCGGTATGCGTCGAGCAGAGCTGTCAGATCATCAATATCCGCTTGCAGCGCGCGGCCTACATCTGTTTGTGCCACGGTGATGCGTTCCTGTGCCGTATCAAACACCACATAAGTGGACAGAATATCTTTGTTGAACAAAACCGCGTCCGTAAGCCCGGGAAACGGTTCATGAGATACCAGACGGATGCCGTAAGAGTTATAAAACATGGTATATCCGGCGATGCCCGTCTGCTGATGGTAGGCGCGGCAGAATCCGCCGTCAATCACAATCAGTTTTCCGCCGCCGCGCACGGGCAGCTCTCCGTCCTTTGTGCGCACAGGCACATGGCCGTTGACAATATGGGAATAACGGCCGGAAAGCTCGAATTCCGTCAGGATTCTCTGGCAGGTTTGCTCCTCTTCCACCCAGTGGTAATAAGGGTCCTTTTTTTCCTCCCAGACGCTCTTGTCGTCAATAAACATGCGTTCAAAGGTGGAAATTTTGCTGCGGCCAAATAAAGGCGAGCGTTTTCCGCACCATAAGTACCATAAAAAATCACAGCCGGCCTGCCGCGCTTTGGTGCCCTCTTTTGCATAGTATCCCTGCCGTGCAAGCGCGTCCGCGTAGTCCATGAGCTTTTTGCCGCTCTTTTGGATGCCGCCGAAATCAAAGGAATAAAAGGAGCCGTCTTCGTTCATGGGGATGCAGCCGTGGAACAGCAGATTCCCATTGAATGTCAGATAAATGCTTCCTTGTGAAAATAGAAATTTTACGTGGCGCTGCAGCTTTTCGCTTTGCGTAAAGGAATAAATCAGTTGGGAAACAACCTCGGCTTCCGCCTGTGTGAGGCTGTAAGGATGAGCCGGATCGATCGTAGGAAAATCGTGGTCGTTAAGCGGATAGGTGTTTTCCCCAATCCGGACGGTCATTTGATCAAAATCGATTTTATCCAGAAGCAAACGGTCGTCCATATCATATTCCGGATGACGCATAATGGTCTGCCCCTCCAGCTTGAACTGTATGATGGCGATTGCTTTGTGCATGTGATCCAAAAGATCGGTATCATCCGTATACGTTTCCTGCGCGAATAAGGCCAGAGGGCGCAAATTGATGCCATAGGCGGTTTCCACGAAATCAATGTTGGAATATTTTGTGCTGATGTTGAGTACGCACGCAATACATGTCGCGCTGCCCGCGGCGGCACCCATCCACAGAACGTCGTGGTTGCCCCACTGGATATCAACGGCATGGTGGCTGATCAGTTTATCCAGAATAATGTCGGCGTGCGGGCCGCGGTCAAAAACATCGCCCACCACATGAAGCCTGTCCACCACCAGCCGCTTGATCACCGAGGCGAGCGCAATGATAAAGGCATCCGAACGCCCGATTTGTGTGATGGTGGAAATAATATGCTCATAATATCCCTGCTTATTGCTATCTTCGCTGCTGGTGTGCAGTAATTCATCCAGAATATATTCGAAATCCCTGGGCAGCGCTTTACGCACCTTGGAGCGCGTGTATTTGGAAGCGCACAGGCGGCAGATATCGATCAGCCGGTATAAGGTAATGCAGTACCATTCTGCAAGATCATCCTCCACGCGTTTTTTCAGTTCCTCCAGCTTGCGCTCGGGATAATAGATGAGCGTGCAAAGCTCGGTGCGCTCTTTGGAGGACAGCGTTTTTTCGAAAAGGCGGTCAACCTTTTCACGGATCACGCCCGAAGCGTTGTTCAGGATGTGGCAAAACGCTTCGTCTTCGCCATGGATATCGCTGACAAAATGTTCCGTGCCTTTGGGCAGGTTCAAGATTGCCTGCAAATTGATGATCTCCGTGCAGGCTGCTTGCACGGTAGGGTATTTTTGTGAGAGCAGCTCCAGATATTTGGTATTTGTTTGAGACATAGCAAAGTCCTTTCTTACAGCGGTTTCACGAAACCGCTTGCATATGCAATGGATACCAAAAGTTTGCATCTGGCCTTTTGATCAATTGCTATAAAAAGAGCAGTCTTTGATAAATCAATAAAGGCTGGCTTGATAATCACGCGCCGATCATAACATTTTTTTTGTTCATACCTTTTTTATTTTAACGCATTTTCCATGGAATAGGAATCCCTTTTGCGTGAATGGGAAAAAATTCTATGTTTTCCCCATTCTATTTGCGGTATTTGTAATAGGATAGTATAATAAATGACTGAGGTAAGAGTAAATGTCTATATTTAAAAGCTTTGTGAGTTATTATAAACCGTACCGCGGTCTTTTTTATTTTGATATGTTTTGTGCGCTTATCGTATCTGTCGTGGATCTTGCCTTTCCGCAAATCCTGAATTTTTTGACGGACGGGCTGTATACGCAAAACGCGGATGTTATTGTCCGCTCGCTCTGGATTGTCGCAATTTCGCTGATTGCGATGTACCTGATCCGCTACGGTTGCCAATATTTTATCACCACATGGGGGCACGTGATGGGCGCGCGCATGGAAAGCGATATGCGGCAGGATCTGTTTGACCAGATGCAGCGCCTTTCCTTTTCTTATTATGACAAAAACAACACCGGCGATATGATGTCGCGTATTGTCTCTGATTTGTTTGATATCTCAGAGCTTGCGCACCACGGACCGGAAAATATCTTCATTTCCGCACTGAAAATCATCGGGTCGTTTGTTTTGCTGATGCTTATCAACGTACCCATGACGCTCATCCTTCTGGCGGTTACGGTTGCAATGATCCTGTTCAGCCTGAGTAAAAACAGGAAGATGCGCGCGATTTTTATGGATAACCGCAAGAAGATTTCAAACGTCAACAGGCAGGTGCAGGACAGCCTTTCGGGTATCCGTGTGGTTAAGTCGTTTGCAAACGAGGAGATTGAACGGAAAAAATTTGCGCGGAGCAATGAGGAGTTTTTGGATTCCAAGAAAAGTAGCTATAAAATTATGGGAACCTTTCATGCGGGCAACAATTTTTTCACAGGCCTGCTGTATGTGGCGGTACTGGTTTCCGGCGGTTTTTTCATTGCGAACGGAACGCTTCGTGTGACGGACCTTGCGATCTACGCCCTGTATATCGGCATTTATGTCGCGCCCATCGAGGTGCTGATCAATTTTACAGAACAGTTCCAAAAGGGATACGCGGGCTTTAAGAGGTTTATGGAAGTAATCAAAACCGATCCTGATATTAAGGACAAGAAACATGCCGTGCCGCTCAAGGAGGTAAAGGGAAACATCGAGTATCAAGGCGTTTCCTTTTCCTATGACAACAACACGCATGTGCTTTGCGACATTAACGTATCGATTGCGGCAGGAAAAACCGTGGCGCTAGTGGGGCCGTCCGGCGGCGGAAAAACGACGTTTTGTTCTTTACTGCCGCGTTTTTATGACGTCACGGCAGGCGCGGTCAGGATTGACGGGCAGGACGTGCGCGATGTTACGCTCAAATCCCTGCGCAGCGCGATTGGCATTGTGCAGCAGGATGTGTATATGTTCGGCGGAACCATTCGTGACAATATTGCGTATGGAAAGCCCAAAGCGACGCATGAAGAGATTGAGCAGGCGGCGAAGAGCGCGAATATCCATGACTTTATCATGAGCCTTGAGGACGGATATGAAACAAACGTGGGAGAGCGCGGCGTGCGTCTGTCCGGCGGACAAAAACAGCGCATTGCCATTGCGCGTGTTTTTCTCAAAAATCCGCGCATTCTGATTTTGGATGAAGCGACCTCAGCGCTCGATAATGAGAGTGAAAAACACATACAGGCGTCTTTGGAGCGGCTGTCAAAGGACAGAACCACCATTGTAATCGCCCACAGGTTGTCCACCATCAGGGGCGCGGACGAAATCATCGTCATCAGTGCGGACGGCATTCAGGAGCGGGGCACGCATGAGGAGCTGATTCGCAGCAACGGGACTTACGCAAACTATTATAATATGCAGTTCGAAGGGCTGGAAGACTGATGGAGCGTTTGCATGTTGTGGCAGCTGTGATTGAAAAAGATGGCAAAATATTGATTTGCAGGCGCAGGAACAAAGACGGCACGCCGGGCAAGTGGGAGTTTCCGGGCGGCAAGCTAGAAAAAGGCGAAACGCAGGAGCAGTGCCTTGCGCGCGAGCTTTGGGAGGAGCTTGCGCTGCATGTGGAGGCCAGATCAAAGATTACCACGCTCACGCATCAATATGAGGCTTTTTCTGTGGAACTGACGCTTTATGAGGCAACGCTGCTGGGCGGAGATATAAAGCTGAATGTCCATGAAGCGGCTGTGTGGGCACGGCGGGAAAGCCTGCCCGAGTATGATTTCTTGGCGGCGGACATACAGTTTGTAAAAGAGCTGGCACAAGGAGAAAGATTTGAGGCAAAAAAATGAAGTATGATTTTGAAACATACCTGAATAAACGAAACAGCGGCAGCGTAAAGTGGAACCAGATGAGGCAGCTCAATCCCGATGTGAAAAAGGGCGTCGTGCCGCTTTCGGTTGCGGATATGGAATTTGTAACTGCGCCGGAAATTGTGGAGGCGCTTAAGTACTATCTGGATACCGCGAATCTGGGATACACGCAGGCGACGGATTCCTATTACGACGCTGTGATTTCGTGGATGAAGACGCGTCATGAATGGGATGTGAAACGGGACTGGATTGTCACCACGCCGGGCGTTGTGATTGCGCTGGGGCTGTGCATCCATTCGTTCACCGCGCCGGGCGACGGGGTCATTATCATGACACCGGTATATTATCCTTTTTATCTCGTGGTGGAGCAAAGCGGGCGCAGGCTTCACAAAAATGCCCTGCTGCAAACAGAGCGAGGCTATGAGATCGATTTTGACGATCTCGAGAAAAAAGCGCAGGACGAAAACACGAAAATGCTCATTTTGTGCAGCCCGCATAATCCTGTGGGCAGGGTATGGACAAACGAAGAGCTTGTGCGTGTAGGCGAAATCTGTGAAAGAAATAACGTGCTCGTGGTGGTGGACGAAATCCATCATGACCTTGTTATGCCGGAATTTGAGCACACTGTTTTTTCCAATGCGAGGGAAGGGTTTGCAGAAAACGCAGTGATTTGTACCGCGCCCAGCAAAACGTTCAATCTGGCAGGAATGCAAACCTCGAATATTATCATCAGCAACGAACAGCTGCGCAAGCAGTTTACGCATACAAAATATGCAAACGGGATTATTGAATTAAACGCGCTTGGCTATCAGGCGTGTGAAACGGCATACAAGCTGTGTGGAACATGGCTTGACGAATTAATAGAAACGCTCGACGAAAACAGAAGATTCATGGAGGATTTTCTTGCGGAGCATCTGCCGGAAATTAAGATCGCGCGGCTTGAGGGAACTTATCTGCAATGGCTCGATCTGCGGGCCTATGGAATAGAATACCGTGAGCTGGAGCGCATGATGACGCAGGATGCGCAGCTGTTTTTCGATGAAGGGTATATTTTTGGGGAAGGCGGGATCGGATTTGAGCGGGTGAATATCGCCTGCCCCAAACGGGTGCTTGCGGGCGCTGCGACGCGTCTTGAGGCGGTACTCAAGGGAAAGTGAAGAGGTGTTTTAATCGGGCAAAAACAGTTTAAATATAATAAGTACAACAGAAGGGAGTGATGGAAATGAGAGGGAAAAAACTTTCAAGGAACATCACGGACAAGGAGTTTAGCAAGCTGGTGGCAAGCAAAAACGTCGCGAAGGCCGTGATGGTAAAAGGCAATCAAGTCTACAAATATGGTTATGAAAAATAAAAGCCGGAGAGAAATCTTCGGTTTTTGTTTGTAATAAATAACAAAAAATAGTTGCGTGCGCAACCAATTTGATGTATAATCAAAATAAAGGTTGCGCACGCAACTATTTTTGTGTCTATTATAAAGGAGCGCCTGTGGAAAAAAAATATTCAATCAGCAAATACGCGTCTATCATTAACCGATTCAGCATGCAGTTTTATGACCATGAACTGAAAGACCAGCTAATCGGCGGCGGACAATTCTTTTTTCTGGCACGCATTTGCGAACAGCCGGGCATCAGCGCGCAGGAACTTGCCAAAGAAGGGCATTTTGATAAGGCAACGGCGACCCGCGCGATGCAGCGCTTAGAGGAGCTTCAATATATCCGCCGCGATACCGATCAAAAGGACAGGCGGATTAACCGCTTTTATCCAACGGAAAAGACACAGCCGATTGTGGATAAAATATACGCTGGCGTGGAAAAGTGGAACGGGATTCTGAAAAAAGGCATGACGCAGCAGGAGGCCGAAATAACAGAATACATTATGGAAAAGTTGGCAAAAAATGCCTACGAATATATTTCAAAATCGATTGAGGAGGACTTAAAATGACAGAGACGGCAACAATCTCACAGCCCGTTGCGGAAAAGAAAAATCCGCTGGGCTATCAGCCAATCGGAAAGCTTCTGCGAAGTTTCGCGCTTCCGGCAGTGATTTCCTGTTTGGTAAACTCTATTTATAACATTGTGGATCAGATTTTCATCGGTCAGGGCGTTGGATATCTGGGAAACGCGGCGACGACGATTTCGTTTCCGATTATGACGGTGCTGGCTGCGTTTGCAACGCTGATCGGCACGGGCGGCGGTGCGTATGCAGCGTTAAAGCTTGGGGAAAAAAAGGAGGGCGAAGCGCAGAGGACACTCAACAATGTGCTTGTGATGAGCCTGATTTTAAGCGCGGTTGTGGTCACGCTGGGGCTTATGTTTTTGGATCCGCTGCTCCGTATGACGGGCGCGACGGATGCGACGCTTCCTTATGCGCATGATTATGCGATGGTGATCATCATCGGCGCGCCGTTTAGCATCATCAGCATTGCGCTTTCCAGCATGGCGCGCACGGACGGCAGCCCGCGGCTTTCAATGTATAGCATTTTGATTGGCGCTGTGCTCAATACAATACTGGACCCGATCTATATCTTTGTATTCCACTGGGGCGTCACAGGAGCGGCAATCGCAACGATTACTTCGCAGATGATTTCCACGGTGGTGCTTGTGGTGTATTTTGCGCGCAGGGGCAAGAGTATGCAGTTTCACAAAAAGTATATGAAGCTTTCCGGACGAACCTGCCGCGTTATTTTTACGCTCGGCATTTCCTCCTTCATCACACAGGCGGTTGGCTGCGTGATGCAGGTGGTGATGAACAACGCACTTGTCTATTATGGAGATCAGAGTCCGGTAGGCGGCGATGTGGCG
Organism: uncultured Christensenella sp.; assembly: GCA_964592155.1. Taxonomy (GTDB): domain Bacteria; phylum Bacillota; class Clostridia; order Christensenellales; family Christensenellaceae; genus Christensenella. The sequence goes on along the minus strand of CAZQDA010000003.1, from coordinate 42,380 downwards.
CTTTCCGCCATGGGAATCGTGCTTAAGGTGGCGATGATATTGGCATCCGCGTGTATTGGTATCGGGATCGGCGCGCAGCCAATTCTGGGTTTTAACAGGGGAGCAAAGCAGCCCGGGCGGGTCAAGCAGACTTTTGTTATGGCGACGTGGATTTCCACGGCCATCGTATCGGCGGCGTGGTTGTTGTGTCAGTTGTTCCCGGAACAGATACTGAGCCTTTTTGGAAATGCGGACGCAAACTTCACCGGATTTGCGGTCAAGGCGATGCGCATTGCGCTGATTGGAATCTTCTGTTCCGGCTTCCAGATCGTTTCCACCAGTTATTTTCAGGCGACGGGTCAACCGCTTAAGGCGGCGATTCTCTCCATGCTACGCCAGCTTTTGCTGCTCATTCCAATGATGCTTTTGATGCCGCTGTTCTTCGGTCTTGACGGTGTGCTTTACGCATTCCCGATTGCTGATGTCGGCTCAGCCATTATTGTGGCGTTCTTCATTGGATACGAGATGAAGAAATTAAACCGCTGGGTCAGAGAAGAAAAACAGGGCAAGCTGTGCATGGCGGAGATTTGACAAGCCCCATGCAGGCCGCTATAATAGGGGATAGTTTTTGAAAGAGAGGGCTTTTGGATGTTTGAAAAGCTTTGCATTGAGAGATGCTCCGCGCAAATGGAAAAGGATGAGACGTGCTGCGGAGCCTAATCGAGCAAATGGATGCTTATTTCATCGGTCAATAGGAAAACAATCCGCAGAAAATACCTGCGTTTATTTTGATTCCTGTTTTCCGGTTGCGCCATAAGAAATAATAGGCTGCGGGCAGTTTTGTCCGCAGTTTTTTTATGGGCAAAAAAGGAAAAGGATGAAAAGCAAATGAAGGATTTATTGACAGGAAACGTGACAAGAGGGATCATCTCGTTTGGTCTGCCAGTGTTTTTTGCAAACCTGCTGCAATCGTTTTACAGCATTGTGGATATGATTGCCGTAGGGCAGTTTGTGGGAAGCGCGGGCCTCGCGGCGATCAGCAACGCATCCATGATCAGCTTTATATTGAATGCGGTATGTATAGGGGTTTCGATGGGAGGCAACGTTCTGGTGGCGCAGTATCAGGGCGCAAAGAACTCAAATAGTCGAAAAAAGGCGGTTGGAACGCTATTTTCACTGACGCTGATCTTTTCGGCAGCGCTTACGGTGTGTGCGTTTTTGGCCTATGGACCGATCTTTGAACTCATGCGCGTGCCACAGGAATCGATGCGATATGCGCGGGAATATATGCAAGTGATCTGCGGGGGGACGGTGTTTGTTTTTGGATATAATGCCGTATGCGCTGTGTTTCGCGGGTTGGGGGATTCCAAAAGACCGCTGTATTTTGTAATTGTTGCGACAATCGTGAATGTGGTGCTGGATGTGGTGCTGATTGGTTTTTTGAGGATGGGTACCCGGGGCGCGGCAATTGCAACCGTGGCTTCGCAGATGGTCGCGTTTTTGATTGCGGTTTTGTATCTGCGGCGCAGGACGGATGTGTTTGACTTCAAATGGAAAAGCTTTGCGATCAGGAAGGAAGAGGCAAAAAAGATTCTTCGCGTGGGGCTTCCCTCCGCGGGGCAGATGGCTGTCGTCAACTCGTCTTACCTAATTGTGACGGGAATGCTGAATGTGTACGGCGTGGCAGTTGCGGCAGCGGCAGGGATCGGTCTCAAACTGAATACGTTTGCCGCCATGCCATGCTGGGCGGTTGGACAGGCGGTGACCACAATGGTGGGGCAAAGCATGGGCGCGGGTAATTTTGAACGCGTCAGAAAAATCACAAAGGCGGGGGTGTGGATGAGCATTCTGGTGACCTCTTTGATGACGGTCTGCTTCCAGATTTTTGCGGAGCCGGTGATCATGATGTTCGACACAAATCCGCAGGTTGTGCGAGAGGGTGTGCTGTACCTGCGGATATGCTGTTCGCTCAATTTTGTGGCCTACGCGATGATGTATATTTATAATTCGTTCGCCACAGGAGCGGGCGCGGCGGCCTTTGCCTTTCTCAACTCCATACTCGATTGTATTGTGATGCGGATTGTGTGCAGCTACATCGTGGGCGTCGTGATGGGCTATGGCTTTGTTGGAATCTATGTCGTGGAGATGCTTGCGCCGGTGCTTCCAGCCATTGTGGGCTTTCTCTATTTCCGGCGCGGTGGATGGAAAAAGAAAAGCCTGGTGATGGACGCGGCGGCTTAAGACCAAAAAGCGCGGAGGGAAAATTTCCTTCCGCGCTTTTTTTATCTGTTTTATTTGGGTTTCCTGTCAAAATAAGGGGATTTGCCTGTGGCACAAAGCGGGATTGCAAGAATGACCTTGACATCGTCCCCCAGTGTTTTTAAGGAGAGCGCGGCCCTGCCAGCCGAAAAAATCACGCGGCTGTCAATGCGCGAATCGGCGGCGATTCCTGCCGCGGAGCCAACCGCAATGCCCAGGTCGATGTTGTCATAAGCGCATACACCGTTTTGCTGGGCGCATTCCTGGCAATTTTTGTGGTTGCAGTACTGGCAGCCTTCGTTGAGTCCGCGCTGCTGGTAGGTTGTTCCAATCAGCACCACTGCATAGCTGTCGCGCACACCCCGCGCGTCACGTTCAAAAAAGGGATAGTCAAGCACAGGCGCGAGGCGGTCCATTTCCTGTGCAAGCGCGTCCTTGTCTTCTCCTGTCAGAATACAGGTGCGGATAAAATCGAGCCCGCGCGTTTTGGGAGCGGTGCGCGCCGCGGCGCACATATTCTGGGCGACATTCAGAATCGCCGCCTGCTCGGCGGTATTTGAATTCATAATCATCATCAAATTCTCCTTTGCTTTTGATGGAGAAGCATCCTTATCGTGCGCAACGCGCAGTCCAAAATTCTTCAGCGTGGTTGAGCTGTTAATCCATGTTGTCCTCATCCATAAAATCCACTTGAAACCGAGGATCATCCCTGAGTTTTTTCAAATCCTCCCTGCCAAGAAGCGTGTTTGTTCCCAGGCAGGCGGTGCAGCGGGCTTTACAGTTCGGGCACACGCACCCCATGGTAAGGTCTTCCGCGTGAACCATATAGATTCCACATTCCGCACATTCACAGCGCATCGTTGTTCCTCCATTGAAAATCGGTATCAAAATTATAGTACCCCTCAAGGGGGGTAGCTGTCAATGCCATGCGCCGCGCGCCGCCTTTTCCCTTTTAATTTCCCTGTGTATTGGAAATTTTTTTCGCATTTTATCAATTTATGATCTGTATTTGCAGAGCAGCCAAACAAAATATTAGTAAAACTAATATATTTACTCGATACGGGGATTTTTTAGAGGGAGGTGTTAGAAAGAAAACAATAGAAAAGGCATATTGGAGCTGCGGTAACAGCCCCAACATGCCGTGCAATTGATGTGCTGTAATAACACACCCTAAGCAAGTGATATTATAGCGCATCCAAAGCGTTTTGGCAACGAAACCAAATAGGAGCTATAATATGAAAAGTTTTGAACGAAGGAATCAAGACCTGTTTTTGAGGAACACCTATCGCGGCGCGGGAAAATTCGAGATTCCAATGATCTTAAAGCAGGACGTTAGTTTGCATGATTTGCAGCTAATCGGTTATCACAACACCAAAGCAAAGGATAGTGCAAACAAGGAAAAGACCGTACATTTTTTTCTGGATGATGTAAAGTTTGAGAGCGTGTGGAATCATCCGCAAAGAAGCCTTGAGCGGCTCAGGCAATACAAACAGGTGCTGTCGCCTGATTTCAGCCTGTATACCAATATGCCGCTTGCGGTGCAGGTATACCAGGTGTTCCGCCAGGCATGGATGGGTGCGTATTGGCAGCAGAAGGGGCTTGCGGTAATCCCTACCGTGACATGGGGGGACGCGCGCAGTTATGATTTTTGCTTCGATGGAATCGAGCAGGGGTCTGTTGTGGCGGTGTCCACCTTGGGAGCAAAAAGGTATAAGGATTTATACCTGCCGGGCTTTCTCGAACTGCTAAAGCGTATTAGACCAGAAAAAGTGCTCTGCTATGCAAAACCATTCCCTGAAATGTACGAATTGTGTGATATGATAGAAGTACCGCATGAATCGGTGACAGCCAGAGCCCGGAAGGGAAGTGGCGGCTGATGGGCGGCAGGGGATTTAGTTCCGGCGGGAAATATAGGGGCGG
>CAZQDA010000003.1:35357-38122 GCA_964592155.1 uncultured Christensenella sp. | reverse complement strand
ATCGATATTACCCAGACCTGAGTACAAAAAAGAGGCAGCTTCAGCTTTGTTACTGAGGCTGCCTCTTTGATTTATACGGATCATTCACCACTTTTTATTCTTTTTATAAGATTTTGAAAACATAATAAATACCACAAACTGCGCGACACAGGCCGCAATCGCGAAAATCCTGATCGCCCACTGCACCTGCACGGACATATCCGGCGCTTTCAGGGTAAAGAACAGCAGCGAAATTGCCGTTATCAAAACCACGCTGGTGATGATGAGCGTAATGCCCCATTTTTTTTCAGTCATATCAGTTACCGGTTCAAATCACGCGCACTTTGATTACGCCGTCAATCTGGGAAAGCTCCGCCACCGCTTCGGCGGTAATCTCGTGGTCAAGGCTCATGACTGTATAGGCAATGTCCCCGCGCGATTTGTTCGCCATATCCGCAATGTTGAGATCATAGTTCGCAATTTTATTGGTGATTTGCCCAACCATGTTCGGTGAATTTTTGTGCAGGATCGTGAGGCGCGCAGCGTCGGACACAGGAACCACGCACTCCGGCATGTTGACGGAATTTACAATAGAACCTGTTTCAAAGAAATCACGCAGTTGCTGTGCAGCCATCACCGCGCAGTTTTCCTCGCTTTCCGGCGTAGAAGCGCCCAAATGCGGGATCGCAAGAACATTGGGATGGCAAATCATGTCGTCGTCAGGAAAGTCCGTCACATATTTTTTGACCTTGCCGCTCTCGATTGCGTCAAACAGGGAAGTTGTTTTTACAAGCCCGCCACGCGCAAAATTGAGAATAATCACGCCGTCCTTCATCTTGGAAAACTCAGGCGTACTCAAAAAGCCTTTTGTTTTGTCGTTCTGCGGAATGTGCAGGGTAATGAAATCCGCCTTTTCCAGCAGCTCGTCCAGCTTTTCCGCCTTGTGCGTATACATGGAAATAGACCATGCTTTGTCCACCGAAAGAAATGGATCGTAGCCGATTACATTCATGCCGATTGCGGTAGCCGCGTTTGCAACCATGATGCCGATTGCTCCAAGGCCGATTACACCTAGCGTCTTACCCTTAAGCTCTCCGCCCACAAATTGCCCTTTGCCTTTTTCCACCAGCTTGGGCACTTCCGCGCCCTGTCCTTTCAAGGTCTTGGCCCAGTCGTAAGCTTCCGGCAGGTTGCGTGAAGCGGAAATCATACCGCCCAGCACTAACTCTTTTACGCCGTTGGCATTTGCGCCCGGCGTGTTAAAAACCACGATGCCCTGATCAGTGCATTTTTCAATCGGAATATTGTTCGTACCCGCGCCCGCGCGCGCGATTGCCAGCACTTCGTTTGAAAATTCCATATTGTGGCAGTCCGCGCTGCGCACGATGAAAGCCTCGCACTCGCTGTCCTCAAGGTGGGAGGAAACATTATAGTTTTCCTTTGGCAGGAAATCATAAATCACAGGGGATATTTTATTCAGCTTTTTGATATTATACATATCGTATTCTCCTTCAGTCGTTTTTAGGACAGGATTTTATTTGTGCGCATCCTCAAATTTTGCCATATACGCAATCAGGGAACGCACGCCGTCCATAGGCATGGCATTGTAGATGCTCGCCCTCATGCCGCCCACGCTGCGGTGACCCTTCAGGTTCATAAGTCCGGCCTTTTTTGCACCCGCAATAAATTCACTGTCAAGGGCTTCGTCGCCCGTCACAAAAGGAATGTTCATCAAAGAGCGGTCTTTTCCCTGCACGGTTGCGCTGAAAAGCGAAGAATTATCAAGGAAGTCATACATCATTGCAGCCTTTTCCTTGTTAATTTTTTCCATTTCGCCTACGCCGCCTAGTTTTTTCAGATGCTGAAAGACAAGACCCGCCATGTAGATCGCGTAGGTAGGCGGAGTATTGAACATAGAGCCTTCCTCCGAATGGGTCTTATAATTTAGCATGGTCGGAACGCTGTCCGGTGCATGACCGATGAGGTCATTTCTGATAATCACAATCGTCACACCTGCAGGTCCGATGTTTTTCTGCGCGCCCGCGTAGATCAGGCCATAGTCCGCGACATTGATTTCTTCAGAGAGAATAAAAGAGGACATATCCGAAACGAGCGGAAGGTTTCCAACAGGCGGAAGTTTTGTAAACTTTGTTCCGTAAATCGTGTTGTTGGATGTAATGTGTACATAGTCCGCGTCCGGCGTAAACATGTCGGCTGTGAGATGCGGAATATAGGAGAAGGTCTTATCTTCAGACGATGCGACTACATTTGCCTCGCCAAACTTTTTGGCCTGCTCGATCGCTTTTTTCGCCCACTGACCGGTTTTCACAAAATGCGCTTTTTTATACTTTACCATCAGGTTTAAAGGAACCATTGCAAACTGCAAAGATGCGCCGCCCTGCAGAAAAAGCACGCTGTAGTTGTCAGGAATGTTCATCAGCTCGCGCAAATCGGCTTCGGCCGTATCGATGATGTCCTGATAATCTTTGGAGCGATGGCTCATTTCCATCACGTTCATGCCGCTGTCGTGATAAGTAATAAAATGGTTTTGCGCTTCCTCAAGCACTTCAAGCGGCAGGCACGCAGGACCGGCCGAAAAATTGTACACTCTTTGCATTGGGTTATCCTCCTAAAAATGGATATTCATACAAATACAATTATAATACGGATAAGGGGTGTTTTCAATAAAATTCGCGCCAATGCGCCGCGCCGCTTAAAATTTGCACAAAACAGACTGAATTTGCAAGGCAAATGGTATATAATAAAGATAGAATATAAAGATAAAA
>CAZQDA010000003.1:32766-35257 GCA_964592155.1 uncultured Christensenella sp. | reverse complement strand
AATATAAAGATAAAAGAGGAATTCAATGGACGATCTGTTTTCCGGAAATTTAAAAAAGAACGCGCCGCTTGCAGACCGGATGCGCCCTCAAACACTGGACGAGTTTTTGGGGCAGGAACATATTGTGGGCAAGGGCACACTTTTGCGTCGTGCAATCGAGGCGGATAAGCTTGGCTCGTGCATTTTCTGGGGGCCGCCGGGCTGCGGAAAAAGCACGCTCGCCGCGATCATTGCGCAAACCACGGGCAGCGATTTTTATAAATTAAACGCGGTCACAAGCGGCGTAAAAGATGTGCGAGAGGTGATCGACCAGGCGGAGTCAACCCTTAAAATGTACGGCCGGGAAAGCTTCCTGCTGCTTGACGAGTGCCACCGCTGGTCAAAATCACAGTCAGACAGCGTGCTTCCGGCGATGGAAAGCGGCATTATCAAGCTCATCGGCTCTACCACAGAAAATCCGATGGCCGCCATGACGAGCGCCATTGTTTCGCGCTGCCGCTTGTTTGAATTTTATGGGCTTACGGAAGAGGATATCAAAAAAGCGGTTTTCCGCGCGGCACAGGATAAAGAGCGCGGTTTTGGTAATATGGACCTCACCCTTGACGATGACGCGGTTTCCCACTGGGCGTCGGTCTCAAACGGGGATATCCGCAGTGCGCTCAATGCGCTGGAGCTTGCGGTACTAACGACCAAGCCGGATAAAAAAGGAACGATCCATATCACGCTTGAGATTGCGGAGCAATCCATCCAGCAGCGCGCCGTGCGCATGGATGACAATGAATATTACGATATGCTGTCCGCCTTCTGTAAATCGCTGCGCGGAAGCGACAGCGACGCGGCGCTTTTCTGGTTTGCGCGCATGATCTACGCGGGGGTAGACCCGCGCGTACCAGTGCGGCGCATGATTGCGCACGCGTCGGAGGATGTGGGGCTTGCGAACCCCAGTGTGCTCAATCAATGCGTTGCGGCCATGCAGGCGCTGGATTTTAACGGTATGCCGGAGGCGCGGCTCAATATCGCGCAGGCGATCATCTATCTGTGTGAATCGCCCAAGAGCAACAGCGTACTGCTGGCGGTAGACGCCGCTGCGCGTGCCGCGCGCGAGGTAAAGCGGCAAAACGTTCCGGCGTATTTGCAGGATACGAATTTTGAAAAGGCAAGGCACGAGCAAAAAGGAAAAGATTATAAGTATGTACACGATTATCCGCGGCATTATGTAAAGCAGCAATATTTGCCGGATGAGCTCAAGGACGCGGTATTCTACCAGCCATCCATGCAGGGGTATGAGCAAAAGGTGCATGAATACCGCCGTTTTACAGGCAAGGAAAAAAAGGAACAAAAGCCTGAATAAGGCGTAAAAACCCTTACACGAATAAAGAGCGAAGGCAGGCCTTCGCTCTTTATTCGTGTAAGGGACTTTAGTCCACTGAACATGTGGAACGGTCGTGTTAAGGGTGGCAAACAAGTGAAAAGTCAGTGTCGTTAAGGCGCTGGATGAAAACAAGTCCTTATATCGTATTTCGCAATATACAAAGAAGTGATATAGTAAAAATACGGTCTGGAAGTAAAGCCTGAAGAAATGCAATGGAGCTGTGCTCAATTGGGCGCAATATGATACTATAATGAAAAACGCACGTTAGTGAGGAGGCAAAGATGAGGGCAACTGTTTTGGCGGACAATATTGCAAATGAAAATTTACATGGCGAATGGGGGCTTAGTATTTTTATTCAAAGTGGTTCGAATCGCATTTTACTTGACGCGGGAGCCTCGGCGCTATTTCTGGAAAACGCGGAAAAGCTCAGCATCGATATAGCGAACGTTGATTTTGGGGTATTGTCTCACGCGCACTACGACCATGCTGACGGACTGAGGGCATTTTTTGCCGCGAATCAAAAAGCGAAGTTTTACCTTCGTGCTGACGCCAAAGAAAATTGCTACTTTAAAAAATGGTTCATCCGCAAATATATTGGTCTGCCAAGGAATATCCTATTCGAGTATCGTGACCGGTTTGTTCGTGTCGACGGAGATTATAGGCTGGCGGAGGGCATTTATTTGATACCCCATAAAATATCAGGGCTTTCGGAAATAGGCAGGAAAAACAATATGTATGTGAAGCAACAAGGCAAATGGACGCCGGATCAGTTTGCTCACGAACAAAGCCTTGTCTTTGATACAGGGGAAGGACTTGTTGTTTTTAACAGTTGCTCCCATGCCGGAGTGGATGGCATCATTGGTGAAATAGAGCAGACCTTTCCAAAGAAAAAAATGAAAGCGTTTGTAGGTGGCTTTCATATATATAATCAACCGGAGGCGAAGGTCAGAGCGCTTGCAAAACGGCTCAAAACGACGGGCGTTGAAAAAATATATACAGGGCATTGCACGGGTGCAAAGCCATTCGCAATCCTCAAAGAAGAACTGGGAGAAAGAGTTGACCAATTGCGCGTGGGTATTGTTATGGAATTTTAGCGATTACGAGCGTAAAGCGCCAACC
>CAZQDA010000003.1:20591-32666 GCA_964592155.1 uncultured Christensenella sp. | reverse complement strand
CAACCCAAAAAGGGCGGAGTTACCGCCCTTTTAACTCATGGCCCGCTGATAGAACCTTCACATACACGTGCATACAGATTCCGAGAGCTCTGCAGAGCAGATGATTTGTATGGCACATGAGTTATTATGCATTAATAATAAACCCAGGTTGTATGGGATAACATTAAAAACAGGGACGCATATGTGAAACAATCAAAAAATTAGCCCTGCACACACGCATTGCGTGTGCGGGGGGCTTTTATGGCGCAACGAAACGATAATTTTCGTTGAAAAACATCATATTTAAAATTTGTGGATATTTTCTATCCGTTTGTGATTATAATAATATGAAACAATACTCAACCGGAATGGAATGCAATGAAATTTGATGAATTATGCCGTGAGACAAATCTATACGCAGAAAACAAATTAATTTGGCATTTTTATTCGAAAAGCGGATTTTGCGTTTAGGCAACGTTGGGGGAAGCGTGGAATGGACAACGAAAACTCTCTAAAAACAATTTTAAATCATTTGTCGGGTACGGCTATTTATGTGATCAGGCAGGATGATCATCGAATTTTATATTATAACGACAGAGTAAAGCAGGTGGAGCCCAGGGCCGAGGTTGGAGCGGTTTGCCATGAATTATGGAAAGGGATGTGCGGCAATTGTCCTTTGACCGAAATTGGCGAAGCGGAAAGCCATACGACCATCAATGATCGCACCCCGTCAGGCGGCGCGGTCAGCATTACGGCAACCAAAATGGCGTGGGAGGATAAAATCCCAGCCTATTTGATTGCTGTGGAGCCGTTTGTCCGGACGGAAAAAGAGATGGAGCTAGATCTTGAAAGGCGCAAGCTTGCGGCGGTTGCGGCTCAAATGTATCCGATGGTTATATCTGTGAATTTAACGCAGAATAATTATTCGCTGATTGAATACGAACGGTATGGAACGAGGATTTTTCCGCCGTCAGGGAATTTTGATGATTTACTGGCACTGGGCATTTCGAGTATTCATCCTGATTTTCAAAAAGAGTTTGAGGAAAAATTCAGCCGCGAGGGGATGCGGAAGGCTTTTGAAGCGGGAAAGACAGAAATTTATATGGAGCACAGGCAAATGGAGGAGGACGGCTTATACCACTGGACGAGCAGCCATGTGATCCGCATAGACAACCCTTACGATGATGATGTTTTAGAGATTACTCTGGCAAAAAATATTGACGCGCAAAAACGCATGGAGGAGCAAAGCAAAAATGCGTTTAATTTCGCATGTGAAAGCGCGGGAGGAATCACAGGACGATTTTTAATTACGGATGATGCGGTTTACCTGCTGGAAGCGAGCGAAAAGTATTTTGAATATTTTGGAACTGTGCCAGAAGAGCATGATGGAAATGTATTTGAGGCTGCGCCCAAATGGGCGAAAAAATATATACGAAAAGTTTGTGAGGCCGCAAAAAAAAGAGAGACGGCTTTTTTGGATTTTCCATATAAAAGGAATGGGAAAGACCTATGGATGCAGATGCAGGCTGCCTGCATTGGCGAGCAGGACGGATGGCCGGTTTATTTTGGAACCCTAATGGATGTGACTGCCCAAAAGCAGCTCGAGCGGGAGCGGGAAGCCACATACAACAGCCTGCCAGGAGGAATTGTTAAGATACTTCTTGACGATTGTTTTTCGCTGGAGGAAGCGAATAAGACGTTTTATGAAATGCTTGAAATGGGAGAAAATGATTTTGGGAAAGGATATCTTTCCCATGTGGAAAAGGAGGACAGGTTAAAAACGGAACGGACGATTCGCAGGCAGGTGGAGGAAGGAAAACCCATTTCTGTGGAATACCGCATCCGGAATAAAAGTGGCGATCTTTTGTGGGTTCATATGGAGGGCAAGAAAGTCGGACGGCAGGGAAACATACCGGTCTATCTTATGGTGGTACTCAATATAACAGAACAAAAGCGCGTACAGGCCGAGCTTGAAAAGGAGCAGGCGAAATACCGCGTGGCATTTGAAACATCTGCGGATGTATTATTCGAATATGTTCTGGAAACAGATGTGTTTTACTCCTATGAGAATCAGAATGATTCTGATGAGAGTGTGAGAACTGAAAAGCGGGTGATTGTGGACTATCTTAAGACAATCGAAACGCTTGACATTATTTATCCGGAGGACCTTGACGCGGTACGAGAAATTATGGCCGGAAATATCCGGCGCATGGAAATCCGACTGCGCAGGCCGACAACCAATGAATATGCGTGGTTTGTTTTTCAGGGAGACGCGATCCGTGAAGGCGGCAAGGTTGTGCGCATTATTGGAACGCTGAGAGATATTAATCAAATCAAGGAAAATGAAGATAAAAACGCATATTTACAGAGGATATGTAATTTTGTGTGCAATAAGGATTATCAGCTTCTCGCGGCGATCGATCTGAAGACAGGAAATTATCACTGCGCCTATTTGCCGGAGGACGGGCCTTTTTCCCGCGCGCCGGCGGATGGAAATTATGAGCGCGAATGCGGGGCGTTTATCGGTGGGAGCGTCTATAAAGAAGACCAGGAAATGGCAGAGCGGGAGTTCCGTATTGAAAATATACTGGGGCATCTTAACCAAAACAATCATGAGCACAATATTTTTTACAGGGTTCTCGAGATGGACGGCAGCATACACTGGAAAAGCATGACTTTTTCTTATTTTGATCGTGACAAAAATACGCTGCTTGCCGCCGCGCGGGATATGCAAGCGTTTCAGGACGCAAAGCTCAAGGAAAAAATTGTAAACCAGACGCTGGAGGTTGCAATTGACCGCATATATGACAAGGTAATTTATTTGAACCTCAGCAAAAATAAATTTGAGTTTATCAAAAGCCGTGGAACCTATGACGATAGGAAAGACCCGCGAGATATGGAGTTTGAGAGCGTTGTCTTGCCGCGGATTCATCCTGCGGACAGGCAGGGATTTTATCAGAAGATGAACAAAAATGCGCTTTTGGAAGTTTTTGCAAAAGGTGAAAATTACAGCTATGCGGAATGCAGACGGCTGGGAAAAGATGGCGAATATCACTGGACTTTAACGAGTGCGGTTAGGATGGAGGACAACTCCTTTGGGGATATTATGGCAATGATCATGGTTTCCACAATTGACGACCGGAAATGGATGGAGCAGGAGCGTCAGGAGTTTACGGCAGGGGTTACGGCATTGTTTGAAGATTCCGTGACACTCAACATAACTAAGGGTACTTATGTATGGCATCGATCCCATAAGCCATGGGACGGCGGACGCGAACAGGGAGTTTATGAACAGGACAGTGAGAAATACAGCGAGGCCGTTCTTTATCCGGCGGACAGAGACGCTTTTTGGGCTGCGTTTTCACTGGACGCGCTCCGCAAGCGGTTTGCGAAGGGGGAGAAAAAAATCCGCAGAGAGTTACGCGTTTTCACGCCGGAGGGGTATCGCTGGGTGGAGATTACGGCGGTTTCAATCGAGAATATGGTTAGTGACGATCAAAAAGCGATTCTTATTTCCCGTGATATCCATGAGCTGCATATGGCAAAGGAAGAGCGGGAAAACGCGAATCGCAGGTTTGCATCGGCTGCGAACAGCTTATATGATACGATTTATGAAGGAGACCTTACGACAGGAGAAATGTTTATCTGGCAAAACCAAAATGACGGCGAGGGACTAGAATGTGTTCCGGCGGCATTTACGCTGGATCAGCATTTTGAAAAGATGGAACAGGAAATTATTCATCCGGATTATAAGGCGGAATACAGGAGATTATTTCGCTCGTCGGCGCTCTTTAGCGCATTTCAGAGGGGGCAGCGCGAAGTTTATCTGGAAGCGCCAAGGCTTATGCCGAACGGAAGCTATCGATGGTATTCCATGCAGGCGCAGTGTGTAATGTATGACGCGGACAGGTTTCGTGTAATGCTTTATTTAAAAGACCTCGAAGACGCGAAAACAGAGGAGGAGAGCAAGCGGACGGCGTTGCAGGACGCTCTGGAGCTTGCAAGGCAGGCAAACCATGCCAAGACAGATTTTCTTTCGAGGATGTCGCACGACATCAGGACGCCCATGAATGCGATTATCGGAATGGCGGGAATTGCGGCGGAAAGCACAGCGGACACGAAAAAAGTGGAAGGATGTTTAAAGCAGATTGATGTTTCCGCGAAATTTTTACTCTCCCTGATCAATGATATTCTGGATATGTCAAAGATCGAAAGCGGAAAGATGGATATGATCAAAGAACGGTTTGACCTTAGGGCGCTGGTCAAAGATATTACAGGGGTTGTGTACGCGCAAGCGTACTACAAGGAGCAAAAACTGGACGTTTCTGTGGACGATGCTGTGGAAGAGGAATACATCGGCGATGTATTGAGGCTGAATCAGGTGTTGATGAACCTTTTGAGCAATGCGCTGAAATATACCGGACAGCAGGGAAAGATTGCGCTTGATATTGCGGTTGCCGAAGAACATGAGGGAAGTTCGAAGCTGAGGTTTACGATAGAGGATAATGGCATCGGAATGTCCAAAGAATTTTTGGACAGGCTTTTTGATCCGTTTGAGCAGGAACACGCGATGGGCGGACGAGTTTTTGAAGGGACAGGGTTGGGGCTTTCCATTACACAGAATCTGGTGCGCTTGATGCAAGGGAGCATTTCGGTGAAGAGCACGGTAGGCAAGGGAAGCTGTTTTACTGTGGTATTACCGCTGGAGCGGACAAGTGAATTGTCAGGCAGCTCGAGTAAGGCGCATAGGCGCATAAAACAGAACCATGTGCCGGCAGAAAAGGAAATTCAGTTTAAACAGGAGCGCATTTTGCTGGTGGAGGATAATGAGATCAATCTGGAAATCGCACGGGAACTGCTCGAGACAAAAGGCCTGAAAGTGGAGCATGTGGAAAATGGGAAAAAAGCGGTGGAATGCTTTATGGCGGCTCCGGACGGATATTATCAGGCAATTTTGATGGATATACGGATGCCTGAAATGGATGGACTGGAAGCAACGCAAAAAATTCGCGCCATGAAAAAAGAGGGTGCGCAAAAGATTCCCATCCTTGCAATGACAGCAAATGCGTTTCAGGAGGAAATCGAGTACGCCAGACAGATTGGCATGAATGATTATCTGACAAAGCCGATTGACGGAGACATTTTATTCGGAGCGCTTGCGCAGGCGTTTTATGGAAAAAGATAAAAAGAAAGAGCGCCGGAAGTAACAAGGGCGCTCTTTCTTTTTTATGGGAATGTTCTGCATTGCGAAATGATTGTAATTTGTCACAAGGCGAACTGTAAGCCTGTGACACCAATTAGTTTATGCGGACGGTTTCACTTATCGTTTGTGCCGTTAAACCGCTTCAAAAAGCCGACGCTGTGAGATGCATGGTAATCGCATTCTCAACAGGAACGTCAAGATTCAAAAGGTTGCAGGTGGATAAGACAAAGCCTTTTTTGTCATAAAACAGATTCTGCGCCATTTCTTCCACCTTTGCCCTGATTTGTGCAGGCGAGCCTTCCGGAAGCAGATAATTGATATCCAGATTTCCAATGAGGCAAAGTTTGTCCCCGTATTTTTTCTTATAGGCGTAAATATCATTGTGAGCGGAAGGCTGAATTGCATGAAGCCCGTCTACTCCTGTTGCGATCAGCAGCTCGATTGTCTGGTTTAAGTTTCCGCAGCTGTGCAGCACCACGGGACGCCTCCGGCTGTGGATGTGGTTTACGACTTGCTTCATATAGGAAAAGTCAAACTCTTCCAGCATATGCGGCGCAATAAAAGGGCCGCTGTTATACGCGTGGTCATCAGAAAGCCAGATGCCATCCGCGCCCATGTCAATCAGTTTATCGATCAGCGCGATTTGAAAATCCACAAACTTTTTCATCAGGGCGTGGATTTGATTAGGATACGTATAAATTCCCTCCATATATTCCTCAAAGCCCACAAGCTGGTGAATTTTGAAATAGCCGGTATCCACCTGCGGAGCGACAAAAAAGCTGTCTTCCTCCACCCAGCGGCGTATGTTTTCAAAGCCAAACGCCTCGATTGCCGGAAACTCATAAGAAGGAGCTTGCCGCACATCCTCAATCGGCTTTTGGATGATGATTGTGGACTCGTCCGTCAGCTCGAGGGTGGCGCCCCAAACGTCGCGCACAAGACGGTTTCCGTGTGCCGAGGTTCCGCAATCGCAAAAAGGCTCCATTGGGAAAACCTGCACATGGTCAAAATCCATGAATTTTCTCGCCGCGACATGGCGCGAGAAGTTCTCATCCGTCATGGGCATATTCATCCACTTAAACAGCGCATTTCCATCATCATCCGGCAAAGACTGCCGCGTGATTTTGGCAACGAGCGAATCGTGAATCATCTGTTCGGAATGCGGCATGCGGTCGAGCGTTTCAAGCCGCAGCGCCCGGGCAAAACGTTCTTTGTGTTCCATAAAATCCTCCGGTTATCTTGTGCTGTCCCTCAGCTTTAAGACAGGATCGATAAAATGGTCTTTTTCCTCCTGATCCGGATTGCTGATTTGTCCGCATAACACCTCTATCGCCTTATCAGCGATTTCCGCAATGGGCTGGCGCACGGTTGAAAGAGGCGTTTCCAAAATCGAGGAGTAGATCAGATCGTCATATCCGGCGACGGAAATGTCGTCCGGCACTTTAATCTTTTGATCTTTCAAATATTTTAAAACCCCCATCGCGGTGAGGTCGTTGATTGCGGTGATTGCGTCGGGCTTATCTTTAAGAAGCCTGTGTGCGGCGGCGTACCCTCCCGCAAAATCAGGAGAGGATTCAATCAGCCAGGAGTCGCTGTAGGAAAGACCGGCCTCTTCATAGGCCTGCTGATATCCCGCAAAGCGTTCATAAGAGAACATAGCTGTTTTGGGCCCGCCCATCAGGTAAATTTTTCGATGTCCGGTCTTAAGCAGATGCTTTGTCAGCAGATAGGAGCCTTTTTTGATATCACACATCACACAGCCCGCCTTGATTCCCGCATAACGCGTGGAAGCAAAAACAAAAGGAATTCCCGCGGAACGAAGACGGTAAAGGTGCTGTAAATCGTAGTCGGTCAGATAGGAGGGCGTGATGATGATTCCTTCTGCGCGCTCTTCCGTGAAGCGGGCGATGCAGTCTGCCTCCTTTGAAATACTGTTATTGGACACACCGATGGAAAGCTGATACCCGCGCATAGAGGCGGCGGTGCTAATCTCGTTTGCAAGCATTCCAAAAAAAGGATTCACAAGGTCACTCACGACGAGGCCAAGGGTATTTGACCGCTGCCGGATCAGATTGCGCGCGCTTGCGTTGGGCGTATAATTCAGTTGTTTGACTGCTGCCAAAATCCGCTTCTGTGTTTCCGGCTTTACGCCCGGCTTCCCATTGATCACGAGGGAGGCTGTTGCGACAGAAACCTGCGCCAATTTGGCAACGTCTTTGATTGTATAGGATGTCATAACAAACCTGCTTTACAAATCACAATAAATCTAAACGTTTAGATTTATTGATATGCTATAAAAATACCATCTGTAAAAGGAAATGTAAAGAACTATTTTGTAATAAAACAAAACGTTTCGGTTTTGGGACGGGCAAGGAGAACAGATGGTTTGCAGGCAAACTAAGCTGGAGGTGAGAAAATTTGCAGCCTATCTTTATACAATCTTAATGCGAGCAGGAAGAACCCTAACACCGTCTTTATTTGCGCGGGCATATAATGCAACTGTACTCAAATGATTTGGACTTAAGAAAGGAGAATGGTTATGTTTGTGGTAATCGCTATCATTGGGATGGTTGCGGCGGCGCTTTTTGTGTATTTGTTCGCAGTCCTGTTAAGGGGGGATAGGCAATGAGCAGCCAGATATTACAGTATGTTTTTTACATTGTGATACTCGTCGCGCTGGCAATTCCGCTGGGCAAATACATTGGAAAAGTGATGAATGGTGAAAAGACGTTCCTTTCCAAAGTACTGGTTCCGGTGGAGAATTTTACGTATAAAGTATTACATGTGGATAAGAATGAGGATATGGGCTGGAAGAAGTACGCGGCCTGCTGCGTGATGTTTAGCGTGTTTGGCTTTGCGATCCTCTTTTTCCTGAATATGGCGCAGGGCGGCCTGCCGCTGAATCCGGAAAGCCTTGATGGAACGTCATGGCATCTGGCCTACAATACGACGGCAAGCTTTGTGAGCAACACCAACTGGCAATCGTATTCCGGCGAGAGCACGCTTTCGTACCTGACGCAGATGCTGGGACTCACCACACAGAACTTTGTATCAGCCGCAACCGGAATTGTGGTTTTATTTGCGCTGATCCGTGCTTTTACAAGAGAAAAAGGGATGGGAATCGGAAACTTCTGGGTGGATATGACAAGAGTGGTTTGGTATGTGCTGATTCCGCTTTCATTGATTGTTGCGATTTTGCTCGTTTCGCAGGGCGTGGTGCAGAATCTTTCGGCTTATACCGAAGTTCAATTGCTGCATCCGATTACACTGGAGGACGGAAGCGTGGTGACAAGCCAGGTGATTCCGCAGGGACCAGCCGCAAGTCAGGTGGCGATCAAGCAGCTGGGGACGAACGGCGGCGGATTCTTTGGGGTGAACTCTGCGATGCCGCTGGAAAATCCAACGATCTTTTCCAATCTGATCGAAATGATTTCGCTGCTGCTGATTCCTGCGGCGCTGTGCTTTACATTCGGCAGGAATGTTAAGGATAAGCGGCAGGGCGTGGCAATATTCCTTGCAATGCTCATTATGCTGGTTGGCTTCCTTACGGTGATTGGAGTCAATGAAGCAAACGGAACGCCGCAGCTTGCTCAGGATGGCATGGTCAATATGAGTACGGACGGGCAGCCGGGCGGTAATATGGAGGGGAAGGAAGCGCGGTTTGGAATTGCGACCTCCAGCACGTGGGCCTCGTTTACCACGGCGGCGAGCAATGGCTCCGTAAACTCGATGCATGATAGTTATACGCCGCTTGGCGGAATGGTTACCATGCTGCAGATGCAGCTTGGCGAGGTGATCTTTGGAGGCGTGGGATGCGGGCTTTACGGAATGCTGGCGTTTGCCATACTCGCGGTTTTTATCGCGGGACTGATGGTGGGAAGAACGCCGGAATACCTTGGGAAGAAAATAGAACCGTATGAGATGAAGATGGCGGTGCTCGTCTGCCTCGCCACGCCGCTTGCGGCACTGATTGGCACGGCACTGGCGAGTTATGTGCCGTCTGTGATGGACAGCCTCAATAATGGAGGGCCGCATGGGTTTTCCGAGGTATTGTATGCGTTTTCTTCCGGCGCGGGGAACAACGGTTCCGCCTTTGCGGGGCTCAATGCAAATACACCGTTCCTGAATACAGCAATTGGCACGGTGATGTTGTTTGTGCGGTTTATGCCCATGCTTGCGACGCTCGCAATCGCGGGATCGCTCGTACGCAAACAAAAGATCGCGGTATCCGCAGGCACACTGCCCACGCACAACGCTTTATTTATCGCGGTGCTGATACTGGTGGTGCTGCTGGTGGGCGCACTGAGCTTTTTGCCGGCGCTTGCGGTCGGTCCGATTGCGGAATTTTTCCAGATGATAGGTTAGGAGTGAAAAGATCGTGAAAGAGAAGAAAACAAAATTCGTAAATAAACAAATGATCGGACGCGCTCTTAGGGATTCGTTTGTGAAGCTGAATCCCAAAACACAGATACAGAACCCCGTGATGTTCATTGTGTATGTCGCGGCAATTCTGACGACGGTACTGTATGTGCTGGCGCTCGCCGGAATCAAAGACAATACGCCGGTATTTATCCTTGGCATCGCGGTTCTTTTATGGCTGACCGTGTTGTTTGCAAACTTTGCAGAGGCGATTGCGGAGGGCAGGGGAAAAGCGCAGGCGGATGCGCTGCGCGCGGCAAAAAGGGATATTACGGCAAAGAAAATCCCTTCCGCAGAGCAGCCCGATCAGGTGGAGGAAGTGCCTGCTTCCAGCCTGCGCAAGGGGGATATTGTGCTGGTGAAAGCCGGAGAACAGATTCCGGCGGACGGCGACGTGATTGACGGCGCGGCCTCTGTGGACGAAAGCGCGATTACTGGAGAATCAGCGCCCGTGATCCGCGAAAGCGGCGGAGACAGGTGCGCCGTGACAGGCGGCACGACGGTGATCTCGGACTGGCTTGTGATTCATGTGACGAGCAATCCGGGCGAGAGCTTTCTTGACAAAATGATTGCCATGGTGGAGGGCGCGGCGCGTAAAAAAACGCCGAATGAACTGGCGCTGCAGATTCTGCTGGTGTCGCTTACGATTGTCTTTCTGGTGGTGACCGTATCCTTGTATGCTTTCGCGCATTTCTCCGCGCAGATGCAGGGAATGGAAATGAATCCCACTTCGGTGACCTCTTTGCTGGCGTTGCTTGTGTGCCTTGCGCCCACGACAATTGGCGCGCTGCTTTCCGCGATTGGCATTGCGGGGATGAGCAGGCTGAATCAGGCAAACGTGCTTGCCATGAGCGGACGTGCGATTGAGGCCGCCGGCGACGTGGATGTACTGATGCTGGACAAAACGGGCACGATTACTCTGGGGAACAGGCAGGCGAGCGAGTTTATTCCGGTGGACGGAACGGACGTAAGGGAGCTTGCGGATGCGGCGCAGCTTTCCTCCCTTTCCGATGAAACGCCGGAAGGAAGAAGCATCGTGGTGCTTGCAAAAGAGGAGTTTGGCATCCGCGGACGCAACATTGGAGAATTGAACGCTACATTTATTCCGTTTTCCGCAAAAACAAGAATGAGCGGCGTGGATTATGAAGAAAATGAGGTGCGCAAGGGCGCGGCAGACGCGGTGAAAGAATTTGTGGAAGCAAAGGGCGGCGTCTATTCCGAAGAATGCGGCGAGGTGGTTAAGCGGGTGGCGAACAATGGAGGAACGCCGCTGGTGGTCGCAAAAAACGGAAAGATTCTTGGGATCATCCATTTGAAGGACATCATCAAGCAGGGGGTACAGGAAAAGTTTGCAGACCTTCGAAAGATGGGGATCAAGACAATTATGATCACGGGAGACAACCCGCTAACCGCTGCAGCAATTGCGGCGGAAGCGGGCGTGGATGATTTTCTTGCAGAGGCGACTCCGGAAGGGAAACTCGATCTGATTCGTGATTATCAGAAGAGCGGGCATATGGTGGCCATGACGGGCGACGGCACAAACGACGCGCCCGCGCTTGCACAGGCGGATGTGGCGGTGGCGATGAACACGGGCACACAGGCCGCAAAAGAGGCGGGAAACATGGTGGATCTCGATTCTTCGCCCACCAAGCTGATTGACATTGTGCGGATTGGCAAGCAATTGTTGATGACGCGCGGCGCGCTGACAACTTTTAGCATTGCCAACGACATCGCAAAATATTTCGCGATTATCCCGCCGCTGTTCCTATTGCTTTTCCCACAGCTGCAGGCGCTCAACATTATGGGTCTTAGGAGTCCGGAAAGCGCCATTTTTTCAGCGGTGATCTATAACGCAGTGATTATTATTGCATTGATACCGCTGGCGCTCAAGGGAGTGAAATACAGGGAAGTGCCTGCAAACAAGCTGTTATCAAGGAATTTGCTGGTGTTTGGCGTGGGCGGCGTGATCCTGCCGTTCATCGCGATCAAGCTGATCGATATGCTGCTCGTTGCCGCTGGATTATTTTAGGAGGAAAGAACATGTTAAAACATATCAAAAAGGTGGCTGTGCCGGCGCTGATTTTTATGCTGATCTTGACGCTGATCTGCGGGTTTGTTTATCCGATGGTTGTGACAGGAATTTCGCAGCTTGCATTTCCGAACCAGGCAAACGGAAGCATCATTGAAGTAGACGGCAAAAAATACGGAAGCACGCTGCTGGCGCAGGAGTTTACCACAGATGAATATTTGTGGGGAAGAATTATGAACCTGAACACAGAAACCTTCGTGGACGAGAACGGCAAGCCGATGATGTTCTCAGGACCGTCAAACCTGTCCCCTGCCAGTGAGGAATATGCAGCGCTTGTATCAGCGCGGGTGGAAAGAATTTTAGCGGCGCATCCGGAAAAGGGCGGCGAGCCGGTTCCGTCGGACCTTGTAACAAGCTCCGGAAGCGGGCTTGACCCGCATATCTC
>CAZQDA010000003.1:7681-20491 GCA_964592155.1 uncultured Christensenella sp. | reverse complement strand
GTTTATACGACGGTAAATGTGCAACACATTGAAAGCCTGAACGACATTGTAGCTTCCATTACGCAGGTGATTGTGAAGGAGCGTGTGCCGGACCGCGTGTTTGACATGGCGGACGAAGTAGAGATTATTGACGTGGAACCGTCGGTGCTGCTTGCCCGTCTTGAGGCGGGAAAAATTTACAAGGAAAAACAGGCGCGCAGCGCGCTTTCACATTTTTTTGTCAAGGGGAACCTTGCTGCGCTGCGCGAAATTGCGCTGCGCAGGGTGGCGGATCGCGTCAATAAGGATGCGGCAGTGAAGGCCGCGCCTGCAAGGGAGCATATATTGGTTTGTCTGTCTACGTCTCCTTCCAATGCAAAGGTGATCCGTACTGCGGCGCGCATGGCAGAGGCGTTTCATGCCTCTTTTACCGCTCTTTTTGTGGATACGCCTCAAAATCCGGTTTTGACCAAGGAAACGGCGAAGCTTTTGCGCGACCATATCCGTTTGGCAAAGGAGCTTGGAGCAAAGATCGCGACGACCTATGGTGAAAATGTGCCGATGCAAATCGCCCATTTTTCCAATTTGAGCGGTGTGACGAAAATTGTTGTGGGCCGGACGCGCCAGAAGATTCCATTTTGGAAAAGAGGACAGAGCTTTATTGACCAGCTCATCGCCCAGGCATCGGAGCTGGAGGTGTTTGTGATTCCGGACAGTGATGCGCGCGAATACAAGCCCCGTTTGCGCCTGATGAATGGCAAAATTCAATTTTATTGGAAAGATTTTATAAAGATGCTGCTGATTATGGCGGCGTGTATTGCAATCGGAATTTTATTTGAGCGGATTGGATTCACTCAGGCGAACATCATCGTGATTCTCATCTTAGGGGTGTTGATCACCGCGAACCAGACAAGAGGCAGGCTCTATGGGGTGGTTGCTTCTCTGGTGGGCGTATTGATGTTCAATTTCTTTTTTACGGAGCCAAGGTTTACCTTTAACGCTTATGGCGCGGAATATCCTGTGACGTTTGCAATTATGCTGGTGTCGGCGCTCATTACGAGCGGCCTTACGAGCAGAGTGAAAAAGCAGGCGGCGGTTGCTGCCGTGAATGCGTTCCGCACAAATCTGCTGCTGGAGACAAACAGGAGCCTGCAGGAAGCCAAGACACTGGACGAGATCGCAAGTTATGCAATCGAAAAAGTGGCGAAGCTGGTGCGCAGGCCGGTGGTTCTTTATCTTGCGGAGGGAAACGAAACAGGGAAGGCCTACGCGTGTAATCAAAACGGAGAGCTCGAGGAAAACAGCGCGTATATTACGCCGGATGAGCAGGCCGTCGCTGCGTGGTCTATCCGGAACAGGCATTCCGCAGGCAAAGGAACGAACACATTGCCGGGCGCGGCGGCACGGTATACGCCGCTGACTACGAAAGAAAGAGCGCTTGCCGTTATTGGCGTTGTGACGGATTCGAAGGAGGAAATCGACAGCATACAGGATTCTTTGCTTTATTCCCTGTTTGCGCAGATCACATCGGCGATAGAAAAATATTATTTGAACGAAGCGCAGAAAAAGGCTGAGATGCAGGCGGAAAGTGAACGGTTTCGTTCGAACCTGCTGCGGGCGGTATCACACGACCTGCGCACGCCGCTGACGAGTATTTCGGGCAGTGCGAGCTCGTTACTGACTAACTGCTTTGATGAGGACACCAAGAAAAAGCTGATTACAGGAATCTATGATGATGCGCTTTGGCTGACTAATCTGGTGGAAAACCTGCTATCCGTATCAAGAATTGACAATGACAATGTGAATCTGAAAATTGAACCGCAGTTTGTGACGGAAATTGTAGAAGAAGTGCTGCGCCATCTTGGACGCAGAGCGGCGGAGCACCGGATTGACGTGGAGATTGCGGACGACATGATGATGGTGGACGTCGATGTACAGTTAATTGTGCAGGTGCTGATCAACCTGATTGACAATGCAATCAAATATACGCAGGCAGGTTCTGAGATTGTGGTGAGTGCGGCAAGGAATGGAAGAGACGCGGTGATTCGCGTGGCGGACAATGGCAAGGGCATCAGCGCGCGCGACAAGAAAAATATTTTTGATATGTTCTACACGGCAGGAGGAAACCATGCGGACAGCCGGCGGGGGCTGGGACTCGGGCTGGCGCTTTGTAAGACGATCATAGACGCGCACAGAGGGGAAATTTGCGTGAAGGATAACCTTCCGCACGGCGCGATCTTTGAATTTACGCTGCCCATTGCGGAGGTGAAGGAAAATGAAAATTTCAATCATGGTCGTTGAGGACGACCAGGCGATCAAAAATTTTATGTCTGCGACGCTCGACATGAATGAATATCAGTGTTATACGGCACAAACTGGAGAGCAGGCGCTTTTGCTTGCCACAAGCAAAAGTCCGGATATCATTATCCTTGACCTTGGGCTTCCGGACATGGATGGCGTGGATATCATCAAAAAAATAAGGACATGGTCAAATTGTCCGATTGTTGTGGTGAGCGCGCGCATGGAGGATAAGGACAAAATAAATGCGCTTGACGCGGGCGCGGACGATTATTTGACAAAGCCGTTCAGCATGGAGGAGCTTTTGGCGCGTATCCGCGTGGCCGCAAGAAGACTTTTGAGCGCACCGGCTGCGGAAAGCTCTGTTTTTGAAAACGGCGTTCTCAAGATCGATTATGCTTCGGGCTGCGCCTATGTGGAGGGGCAGGAATGCCACCTCACGCCCATGGAATATAGGCTGGTTTGCCTGCTTGCAAAGAATGTGGGCAGAGTGCTTACGCATAAATATATTTTAAAAGAGGTATGGGGGAGCAGTTTTGAAAGCGACGTTCCTTCCCTGCGCGTTTTTATGGCCACGCTCAGGAAAAAGCTGGACAGGGATCAGGCGTATATCCAAACGCATGTGGGGGTGGGATACCGCATGCTGAGAATCGGAGGCGAGGAAAATGCTTAAACGTGTTTATGTCGATAAAAGCGATGTGGTTTTACAGGGCGAGGCGCGGATGATCCATCCTTTAAGGGCTCTTTTTCTCCTGTTGGATTCGCTGACAGAGGCGATTGGGGATGAACCGCGCTGTTATATGATGGAAAAAAGCAATATACTAAGGATATTGTTTCGCCACTCATACTTTGAAACGGAAATGCTGATCGAGGAATATGGTTCTATTTTGGGGAAGATCTGTAGAAAAATACCGATTTCGGTTCATGGATCAACAGGAGAGTTCGAGGACGTGGAAATTTCTGTGACAGCAGAGGGGGAAAACACTGTTTTTAAAAAATACAATGCGACAGGAAAGAATTTCAGAGCCCTGCGCCATTTGTATTTCCAACTGAATTTTGAAGACGGTGAGCAATGCGCCTTTGCGCATGAGATTCTCCTGAGAGGTTTTTGCAACAAGTGCGTGGCAATGGACAGAATATGGCAGACGAATCCGCTTGCCCGCGAGCTGTTCGCGGAGATGGAATTTTTCTATTATAAATACGCAAAGCTAAGGCCGTGCGAGGGATATGAGGACTGCCTGCGCTCGTTGAGTGTAGAACAGATTGCAAAACTGTGGGCGGCCTTTTTGGAAGACGGCATATCTTACGAGGAGTTTGAACGGTTTGCCGAGCTGATGGAGGAAGGGCAGGAAGTGGATTCTTATTCTTGGGCATTTGCGCTGGAGCTCGCCCTTGAAGCAAAAGGGTTTGACGTTCAGATGGACAAAAATGGCTTTGTGATCGCAGACTCGAAAGGCAAACGGAAAGTTTATGATTACAGGGGCGGGCAGGCAGCGGAGCGGCTGCTTTTGAAATTCCTGTTTCCTGCGTAAAAAGGAACATAATTCCATAGCGGCGGGCTTGACATCCCGTCCTGAAAAGCCTATCCTTGAAAGTAGACCTACAAGGTAAGGTATGGTACGATTGGGTATTCTAGTGAGGATAGGGGAAAAATGGAACAGGTAAACGACAAGCTTAATTTGCCTTGGGTTACATTTAAGCTGGCGGGGCAGGATTACGCGATTAACAGTGAATTTGTGGTATCAATCGGCCAGACTCCGGAAGAGATTACGCAGGTTGCCTATGCAAATCAATACATCAGGGGAATTACGGAATTCAGAGACGAAGTAATTCCGCTTGCCGATATGCGGCTTTTTCTTGGAATACGGTCTAAAGAGGAAGAATTTTCGGAATTTCAAGCGATGCTTGAACAGCGTAAGCAGGATCATATTCATTGGGTGGAGGAACTGAGAAAATCCGTACAGGAAGAGGTTCCGTTTACGCTTGCGACAGATCCGCATAAATGCGCGTTTGGAAGATGGTATGATAGTTATGAGACAAACAGCTCTGCCCTGCGGTATCATCTGGACAAAATAGATGAGCCGCACAAGGCTTTGCACGCTTGTGCAATTGAAGTGGAAAAATGCACAAAGGAATGCAAAACCTGCAAACGTGGGGAGTGTTTGAAAAGACCTTTGGAAAGGGCAATGCAAAACTATATGCCGGTGGTTGTTTCGCTGATTGAGGAAGCCAAGCAGCTTTTTTATAACGATATCAGAGAGATGTCGATTATTTTGCAGGACGGGCAACAGACGGCGGGAATCATTGTGGATGAAGTTGTGGGCGTGGAGTCGCTTGAGTTTATTAAGGGAGACGGACAGGGAGCGCAGATTTCAGAGGCGCACGGACAAATTGACGGGGTTGCAAGAGGGGAAGAGGAAAACAAAATTGTGCTGGTGATGAATGGAAGAAACATGATCCGGATGGTCAACCAGGATAGCAATGTTTCGTTGATTGCGGAGCAGCAGCAAGAACAACTGGCATTCGAATAGCAGAAAAAAGAACGCAAACGGCGCGGAGGTTTCCCGCGTCTTTTTTATACGCCGAGACTTTACTTTAGCGTTTAATGTCTGTGGAAAGGTGTATCTTAATACTATCAGCAGGGAACGCAAAATGTACGCTTCCGCAGCAGATATCGAGGTGAAAAAAATGAAGACGATGGAAGAAGCAGGTAAAAAAATAGACGAGGTTTTGGAAAAAGCAAAGGATAAAACAAAGGAAACGATCAGTAAGGTTTCAAACAGGGTGCATGAAGCGTCGACAAAGGTGAACGACGCGGTGCAGCGAAAAACATCGAAATAAAGAATTGTTATGGTGAGGCCGTCCGGCATAGAACCGGACGGTTTTCTATTGGAAAAAGATGTTGTTTCCGTTATAATAAAAATGGAGGAAATGATGGCAAGCACAAAGACAAATGCAATGCGGATTTTAGACCGTGCAAAGGTTGCGTATGAGGTGCATTCCTATGAAACGGACGGAACTGCGCTTGACGGGGTTGCCGTTGCGCACAAACTTGGAGTTGCTGTGCGCAAGGTTTTTAAGACGCTGGTGACGAAGGGAGCGGATCGGCAATTTTTTGTATTTGTGATTCCGGCGATGTGCGAGCTGGATTTGAAAAAAGCGGCGCGCGCCGTAGGTGAAAAAAGTGTGGAGATGATTGCGGTGAAGGACATTAACAAGACGACGGGTTATGTCCGCGGCGGATGCTCGCCAGTGGGCATGAAAAAGGCTTACCGGACGGTGCTGGATGAAGCGTGCCGCAAGGAACGTACCATTCTGGTGAGCGCGGGAAAAATCGGCACACAGGTGGAACTTGCGCCGGAGGAGCTGATCGCGCTGATTGGAGCGGAAATAAAAGACATTACAGTGTAGGGGCAGAATATGATGAATTTAAAGCAATTGACAGAGTATTTACAGGAGAGCAAAGCAGAATTTGAAATCATTGAGCACGAAAAACCGTTGTTAAAAGGAAAGGATATGGCGGAGTATTTCGAACCGGAGCTATGCGCCCCGATTTTTGTGATCAGTACGGAGCAGGGGCTGGTGGCGATGGTTGTGAGCGGGCAGCGCGAGGATATGGATGTGAAGAGCATCAGCTATGTGCTTGGGTATGGCGTAAACGGAATGGCAGACCCCAAGGTGGTGAAGCAGGCCACGGGATATGAGGTTGGCAAGATTCCTCTTTTGGGTCATAAATTCCCGATTTTGTTTGATAAGCAGCTGACAATACACGATTATATCTATGGTGGAACGGGGGATCCTTATCATACGGTGAAAATGAAGCCGGAGGATGTGATCCGGCTGAACAATATGATCGGATTCCTTGAATAGGGAGGCATAGAAAAAGCGGAGCGAGGCGGCTCCGCTTTTTTTATCGCTTGATTGCCGGCGTGCGCCGATTTATTCTTTTGGCCTGCACACGTCGATCCAATCCTGCGCGCCTGCATAGCGGAATAAATCGTCGCAGGAGAGTTCGATGGCTGAATTTGCGCTGCCGCAGGCAGGAAAAACAGTGTCAAAACGCTGGAGCGATACGTCAAGATAAGTACGCACCTGCGGCGGATTGGCAAAAGGGCAAACGCCGCCGACGTTGTGGCCGGTCATGGGCTCTACCTCTTCAAAGGCAAGCATTTTTGCCTTGCAGGAAAACTGCGCGCGGTATTTCGGGTTATCTATTTTGACGTCGCCGGCTGTGACGATGAGCACACATCCGCCGTCAACATGAAAGGACAGAGTTTTGGCGATGCGGGCGGGAATGACGCCCAGCGTTTGCGCGGCAAGCTCCACGGTTGCGCTGGAAGAATCAAACTCCAGTACATCCTGCGCTTTTCCAAATTCTTGAAAATAGGCTTTTACGAGATCGATTGACATAGAAAACTCCTTGCTGTTGGATACGTGCCTACTTTACAACAATTTGAGAGAAAAGTCAAAAAAGAGCGCTTCCCCAAGTGGTGGAAACGCTCTTTTGGATGATTTGGCTTTTGCCGGATTTATGCCTCTTGCGGGTCTGCGATGGCAGGCGCTGTGAACTGGCTGTTATAAAGGTCGGCGTAGAATCCGCCCTTTTCCAGAAGCGCGACATGTGTGCCCTGCTCGATGATATCGCCGTCCTTCATGACGAGAATGAGATCCGCATCTTTGATGGTGGACAGGCGGTGCGCGATCACGAAGCTTGTGCGTCCCTGCATGAGCGCGTCCATGGCCTTTTGGATGAGGGTTTCTGTGCGCGTATCGACAGAGCTGGTTGCCTCGTCCAGAATCAGCATATCAGGATCGGCCAGAATGGCGCGCGCGATGGTGAGCAGCTGTTTCTGACCCTGAGAGATATTGGATGCGTCTTCGTTGAGCACCATTTCATATCCGTGGGGCAGAGCTTTGATGAAGTGATGCGCATAGGCGGCTTTTGCCGCGGCGATGACCTCTTCATCCGTCGCATCCATGCGTCCATAGCGGATGTTTTCCATAATGGTGTCGTTGTAAAGCCAGGTATCCTGCAGCACCATGCCGAAATGACGGCGCAGGTCTGCGCGGGCAAACTGTGTGGAGGGATGACCGTCGATCAATATTTTGCCTCCGTTTAAGTCATAAAAGCGCATGAGCAGCTTGATCATTGTTGTCTTGCCCGCGCCGGTTGGCCCGACGATTGCGATTTTCTGACCGGGCTTTACATCCGCTGAAAAATCATTGATGATGATCTTTTCCGGATTATAGCCAAAGTGTACGTCTTCAAACGTAACCTGCCCTTTGACCTCGTCAAGCTTCACAGGGCTCGTCGTATCCGGCGATTCCTCTTTTTCATTTAAGAATTCGAACACGCGTTCCGAAGCCGCCGCCGTTTGCTGCAGGACGTTTGAAATATTCGCGAGCTGCGAAAGCGGCATGGTGAAGCTGCGCACATACTGCACAAACGACTGGATGTTACCAACCGTGATGGAACCGGTGGCGGCAAGGTATCCGCCGAGCACACACATCGCCACATAGCCGAGGTTTCCGACAAACGACATAATCGGCATCATCATACCGGACATGAAATTTGCTTTCCATGCGGAGGTATATAATTTCTCGTTTTCGCCGTTGAAAACCTGAATGCTCTCTTCCTCGCCATTATAGGCGGAGATGACGTTGTGACCCGCAAACATTTCTTCCACATGCCCGTTGACCGTGCCAAGATATTTTTGCTGCTGTTTGAAGAATTTTTGTGATTTCTTTACCACCAGCATAATCAGAACCATGGAAACAGGGATGATGATCAGCACCACCAGCGTCATGAGCCAGTTGATGGTGAACATCATGACAACAACGCCAATGACCATGGTGACGGATGTGATAATCTGCGACAAGCTCTGATTGAGAGTCTGGCTGATGGTATCGACATCGTTGGTCACCCGGGACAGAATATCGCCATGGCTGTTTTTATCAAAGTAGGAAAGGGGAAGCGTGTTGATCTTCTCACTGATATCCTTGCGCAGGCGGTAGGTCACTTTCATGGAAACGCCTGTCATGATAAAGCCCTGAATGTAGCCGAACAAAGCGGAAACGCCGTACAGAATTACGAGCATGATTAAAATTTGGGCAATTTGTGCAAAGTCGACTCCACTGCCCGTTCCGCCGATCTGCCCCATCACGCCCTCAAAGAGCACGGTTGTCGCGTTACCCATGAGTTTCGGGCCGACAATGGAGAAGATGGTAGAGGCGACGGCAAAGATCACAACAATGATGACAGCCGCTTTGTATTTTCCAATATATTTGAGCAGGCGTCCCATAGAGCCTTTGAAATCTTTGGCTTTTGCGCCCGCCATTGCGATCTGCGGGCCGCCGGGGCCATGGCCTTGTCCCTGACCGCCTCTGGGAGGTCTTTTTGGTGTATCGTTGCTCATTGTAATTCCTCCTCTGAAAGCTGAGAGAGCGCGATTTCGCGGTAAGCCTCGCAGGTTTGCATCAATTCTCTATGCGTGCCCTTGCCGACAATTTTGCCTTCGTCGAGCACGATGATTTGCTGCGCATCCATAATGGTGCCTACGCGCTGCGCGATAATCAGCACGGTTTTATCCTTGGTTTGTTCCTTAATGGCTTCGCGCAGTACGGCGTCGGTTTTGAAGTCGAGCGCGGAAAAGCTATCGTCAAACACATAGATATTGGGGTCTTTGACCAGCGCGCGAGCGATGGACAGCCGCTGCTTTTGGCCGCCGGACACGTTTGCGCCGCCCTGCGAAATATTGGCATTGAGCCCCTTGGGGTTTTTGCTGATAAATTCCATGGCCTGTGCTTCTTCTGACGCTTTTTCCATTTGCGCGTCCGTCGCCTCTTCATCACCAAGGCGCAGATTGGAAGCAATCGTACCCGAGAACAGCACTGATTTTTGCGGCACATAACCGACCTGATCGCGCAGCTCGTGGCGACTTACGTCGCGCACGTCAACGCCGTCGATGGTGATGGTTCCGCAGGAAACATCATAAAAACGCGGTATCAGGTTTGCCACCGTGGACTTACCCGAGCCTGTGGAGCCGATGAAAGCAGTTGTTTGCCCGGGTTTGGCGACAAAGCTGATGTCCGTTAGGACGTTATCTTCCGCACCAGGATAGGCAAAGCACACGTCTTTGAATTCCAGAAGCCCTTTGGGATCCTGAAAATGCACAGGAGACTGCGGATCGTGAATCGAGGGCTCCGTATCCAGCACATCCGCAATACGGTGCGCGGAAACGGAAGCACGCGGCAGCATGATGAACATCATGGACATCATGAGGAACGCCATCACGATTTGCATTGCGTACTGCATAAACGCCATCATATCGCCCACCTGCATGGAAGAGGCCGCAATCTGGTTTGCGCCCACCCAGATGATCAGGATGGAAATGCCGTTCATAATAAGAGTCATGATGGGCATCATCCATATCATCGCGCGGCCAACAAACAGGGATGTTTTCGTGAGGTCTTCGTTGGCTCTGTCAAACCGTTTAAGCTCAAAATCCTGCGTGTTGAACGCGCGGATGACCATAAGGCCGGACAGGTTTTCGCGCATGACAAGGTTTAAACGGTCGACAAGCTTTTGCATGATTTTGAATTTTGGCATGACAACCGCGAAAATCGTTCCGATGAAACCAAGCAGCACCACAACCGCAAGCGCGATGATCCAAGACATGGAAACGCTCTTGTTAAGAGCCATGATGACTCCGCCCACACCCATGATGGGTGCATAGATGACCATGCGGATCATCATAATGAGCACCATCTGGATTTGTGTGATATCGTTGGTGTTGCGGGTGATGAGCGACGCTGTGGAGAATTTATCAAACTCCACATTGGAAAAGTTTTCCACTTTGGTGAAGGTCTTTTCGCGCAGGTCGCGCGCAAGTCCCGCGCCCACCTTTGCGGCAAAGAAACCCACGGCGACTGTGCAGGCCGCGGAAATGAGGGCAAACAGAAGCATCATGCCGCCGTTGCTCCAGATATAATTCTGTTGCAGAGCGGACGTGTCTACTCCGAGCGCCTGATATTCCTGCTTGACTGACGGGATTGCCATTTGCGTCAGCAAGCTTGTGTCCATGCCGCCCAGTTTTTCGTTGAGAAGCTCGTTTAGCCCCGCGTAAACCGCGGCGGAATCAGGATAGGAATTGAGCGCCGTAAAGAATTCCGTGCCCTGGGGCTGCTGCATATAGTATCCCATGAATTGCATGAGGGCAGGGGGAATTTGAGCTGTTTTTTCTGTTCCGTCCGCATTGACCTGCTTATCGAGCGCGATGGACGAAGAACCGTCTTTTTCTGCCGTCATGATTTGCTCAATGGCGCTTATCGAGGCAAAGGATTTGGAAAATGCGGTATTCAAAACCTCTGTGGCGCCTGCGCTCTGCAGCGTTTCGACATAGATATTTTCATTTTCGAGCGCAGGATATGACTTTAAATAGGTATCATAGTCCGCGCTTTCTTTTGTGATCAGTGTGTAATTTTCCTGCACGACCTTTTGCTGGGATTCCTCCATAAAAGGCAGCAGGGACTGCATTGTGTTTTCGCTGACCGCGGTGGGGATCGCGTTTTCGATCCCGCCCTGCTGTATGCCATAGTCCACAATTTTGGACATATAGTTTGGCAGGGACAGGTCGCTGTAGGCTTGACCAAACAGCAAGACGACGGCAGCGAATATGAGCGCGGCATAGGGCTTTAAGTATTTCATTATGCGCATCATAAGCGTTTTTCTTCCTTTCTTTCAAGAGTGGCTTTCGCCGAGTTGAAACTTCCGATGATTTATGATACCGCGGTTGCAAAAAAATGTCAATAAGTTTATTAATAATATTGACTCGGTTGCAAATATATGTTAACCTCGTTTTATCATATAATGAAAGAAGTTATAAAATGGCGGGAAAAGATACGAAAACAAGGATTAAAAAAATTGGGCTGCGCCTCTTTCAGGAGCGTGGTTTTGAGAATATCACGATCAACGAAATCTGCGCGGAGAGCGGGATCAACAAACATACTTTCTATTATTATTTCAAATCAAAAGACGAGCTGCTCAAAGATTTTTATGAATTTCCACACGACATCAGCACAGAATATTTTGTGCAGATATTGAATGCGGAAAATTTTATGGAACAACTTTGGCTATCTTATAACCCATTTTTAGAATACGTAACCAAATCGGGAACGGAAATTGCCCGTCAGCTTTTTATCAAAAATTTAAACTGTGATGTAGGAACGTTTCGCATGGGGCATAAACATGTTGCCATGCTGGAATTGCAAACGGATATCATTACCAAAGGACAAAAGGCGGGCGAAATCAGGAATGGCTCCGATCCTAGAATGTTATGTGCGCTGATCCAGCAGACCTGCATGAGTACGGCCTTTGCATGGGTGATGACGGATGGGGGATTCGATTTTAAAACGATCGTCCGCGCGGAGATGGAAGTGTTGCTGGATACGAAGCCGGAGCTGCGCAGGGCAGAAAAAATCGACTTGAGGGAAATTTGGTTTCATGTGAGGGACAGCAAGCATAGGGGCTATGATATGGATATTAGCCGTGCGCACAGGCACAACCACGATGAATCCGGAAGATAATGGATAGCGCTGCCAAAAGAAAGGGTGGGAAGAGATGAAAAACAGGAAGGTATGGGCTGTTTATTTTAGCCCGACAGGAGGAACCAGGCGTTATGTGTGTGCGGTGGCACAGGGGCTTTCCGATCAATATGAGGAGATTGACCTCACGGATCGGTTTATGCGCGCGCAGGAGCATGCTTTTTCGGCGGATGACCTTATGGTGGTTGGCGTACCGGTCTATTATGGAAGAATTCCACAGATGGATGGCGGGCTGCTTAAAACGCTGCGGGGGGAGAACACGCCCGCCGTGCTTGTGGTGAGCTATGGGAACCGTGCGTATGAGGATGCGTTGCTGGAGATGGGGGACTGTCTTGTGCAGCAGGGTTTTGACACTGTGGGCGCAGGGGCGTTTGTTGCGCCGCATACATTTTCAGAAAGGATTGGCAAAGGGCGGCCAAATGAAGAGGATTTGCGCGTTGCGGCCGGATTCGCCGCAGAGCTCAAAGCGCGGGGCGCACACGGAAAGCTTAAGTTGCCCGGCAACAGGCCTTACAGAGAATTTCAAACGGTGCCGTTTGCGCCGAAGGGCGGAAAAAACTGCAACGATTGCGGAACGTGCGCGCGGATTTGTCCTGCGGGCGCAATTGAGAAATCGGATTATAAAAAGACAGAAAAGGATACATGTATTCGTTGCCTTGCCTGTGTAAAGCAATGCCCGCAAAAGGCGCGCTCGGTGAGCGGCCCTATTTTTAAAATGGCTGTTAAGACGCTGGAAAACAATTTGCTGAAACATGAGAAGAAAGCAAGCGTATTTGTAGCGGAGGCGGTGAAAAAATAGCGCCCTCAAATGTATGCCAGAAAACGATAACGAGCAAGAACCGGTGTATGAGCCGGTTCTTTTTTGATGATGGGTTTTAAAAGAATGGCTATTGACTTTTCGAAAGAAGGGAAATACAATATATATGTATT
>CAZQDA010000003.1:4674-7581 GCA_964592155.1 uncultured Christensenella sp. | reverse complement strand
TGCACACGCTGCCACGGAGCATGGCGAAGGCGGAATGGTTTTGCGTTCCTTCCAAAGGACGCTTTTTTGTTTGCCGCCACCATCCTGAAAAGAAATTGTTGCAAGCGGGCCGGTGTTGCCGGATTCCCTTTGAAGCAGAAAATAGAGCGTTAGAAACAGGAGAGAACAGTATGATTACACAGATCAAAAAAAGAAACGGCAGCACCGAGGCATTTCAGCAGGAAAAAATCACATGGGCTATTTTTAAAGCGGTCACAGCAGTGGGCGGAGACGACTTTGATACCGCGCAAAAAATTTCCAATGAAGTGGTCGACGTTGCGAATTTGCAATTGAAGGCTGATGCCGCAGATGTGGAGCAGATACAGGATATTGTGGAGAAGGTGCTGATTGAGCGCGGTCACGCGAAAACGGCGAAGGCCTATATCCTCTATCGTGAAAAACGCCGTGCGGCAAGGGAAAGCAACGCCCTGATCGGCGCGACGATCGATATGTTTTCTGATTATCTTGATGATAAGGATTGGCAGATCAAGGAAAATGCCAACACGCAAAAATCAATCAACGGCATGAATAATTATGTGCGTGAGACGTTTACCAAACAATACTGGTTGCATGAGGTATATCCGCAGGAGGTGCGCGAGGCGCACACAAGCGGGGATTTTCATATCCATGATCTGGGATTTTTCGGTCCATACTGCGCCGGATGGGATTTGAGGCAGCTTTTGATGGACGGCTTCGGCGGCGTGCCCGGCAAGGTGGAGTCTTCGCCGGCAAAGCATTTGCGTTCTTTTTTGGGGCAGGTGGTGAATTCGACCTTTACCACGCAGGGCGAGACGGCAGGGGCGCAGGCATGGTCTTCGATCGACACCTATTGCGCACCGTTTATCCGCTATGACAATATGACATTTGAGGCCGTGAAGCAGGCGCTTCAGGAATTTATTTTCAATATCAACGTACCGACGAGAGTAGGATTCCAGTGTCCTTTTTCCAACCTGACGTTTGACATCGTGTGCCCGCGCACGTTAAAAGAGGAAGCGGTGATTTGCGGTGGCAAGGTAATGAAGGAAAGCTATGGCGAGTTCCAAAAGGAAATGGATCTGTTTAACGAGGCATTCTGTGAGGTGATGCTGGAGGGCGACGCGCGCGGCAGAGTCTTCACGTTCCCTATTCCAACCATTAATGTGACGAATGATTTTGACTGGGAAAGTCCTGTGGTGAATCGGTTTATGGAGATTACGTGCAAATATGGAATCCCGTATTTTTCCAACTATATGAACTCTGATTTAAGCCCAGAGGACGCGCTTTCCATGTGCTGCCGCCTGCGGCTTGACACAAAGGAGCTGCGCAAGCGCGGCGGCGGGCTATTCGGATCGAATCCGATGACGGGTTCCATCGGCGTGGTGACGGTCAACCTGCCGCGGATTGGCTACTTATCCAAATCCGAGGGGGAATTCCGCGCGCGGCTGTGGAAGCTTGTGATGATGGCGAAAAACAGCCTTGAAATTAAGCGCAAAAT
The DNA here is from genome assembly GCA_964592155.1 of uncultured Christensenella sp. Lineage (GTDB taxonomy): Bacteria > Bacillota > Clostridia > Christensenellales > Christensenellaceae > Christensenella. The sequence continues at coordinate 6,068 of CAZQDA010000003.1, read as the reverse complement.
TATCGAGACACAGACGCAAAAGGGCCTTTATCCATTCTCGGCTCACTATTTGCGCAATATCAAGATGCGGACGGATCAATACTGGTTTAACCATTTTAACACGATTGGCATTCTGGGCATGAACGAGGCGCTCTTGAATTTCTATGGCGACGGAACGGACCTTACCACACAAAAGGGACAGGCGTTTGCGATTTCGATCATGAATTATTTGCGGGAGCTGATGACGAGCATACAGGAAGAGACAGGACATTTTTATAATTTGGAGGCGACTCCGGCAGAAGGAACGAGCTACCGGCTGGCGGAGCTCGACAAGAAAAAGTATCCGGAAATTATTTGCGCGGGCGATGAAAAGGTTCCTTATTACACGAACTCTACCCAGCTTCCCGTTGGGTTTACAGACGATATTTTTGAAACGATGGATTTGCAGGACGAATTGCAAAGTCTTTACACAGGCGGAACAGTGCTGCATCTTTATCTGGGTGAGCGCATTTCCGACGTGGAGGTGGCAAAACAGCTGATCCGCAAAATATTCACCAACTATAAGCTGCCATATGTATCGCTGACGCCCACATTTTCCATCTGTCAGGAGCATGGATATCTTTCTGGTGAGCAGTTTACCTGCCCGGAATGCGGGAGCGATACGGAGGTGTGGAGCCGCGTTGTAGGATATTTGCGGCCGGTTCAGAATTTTCACAAAGGAAAGAAAACAGAATATGATGAGCGCGTGAAATATACGATCAAGGAGAATACGCTTTGAACATAGCCGGTTTACTCAAAACGGCGACGATCGATTTTCCCCACCGGCTGGCGGCGGTGATCTTCACGGCGGGCTGTAACTACGATTGCGGTTTTTGCCACAACCGCGGATTGCTTAACGCACCTGCGCTTATGGATAACGAGGAAATTGAGCGTTTTCTGAAAAAACGGGCGGGCTTGCTGGATGGAATTGTGCTGTCCGGAGGAGAGCCGACGCTGCAGGAGGATTTGCCTGAATTTGCGGCGATGCTCAAAAGCCTTTCCTATGATGTGAAGCTGGACACGAACGGAAGCAACCCGCAAATGGTGCTTAAGCTTATGGAACGCGGGCTGGTTGATTATGTGGCAATGGATTATAAAGCGCCCTTTGAGCGATATCAGGAGATTTGCGGACATGACGCGCAGGGCGTGAGGGAAACGCTTGCCCTGCTGCGGGATTCCAAACTGGAATGGGAACTGAGAACCACAGTGATTCCAGAGCTTAAAATGGAAGAACTGCGGGAAATGGCGCGCGCGGTGCAGCAGGTTCCGGCCTACGCATTGCAGCTATACCGGCCCGTCCGTGTGGAAAAGCTGCGGGTTTATTCGCCGCGGGAAATCCGGCAAATGGCGGACGAACTCAAAGAATACCAAAAAAA
>CAZQDA010000003.1:0-4574 GCA_964592155.1 uncultured Christensenella sp. | reverse complement strand
TTTTGAAAATGCAATTAGCGTTTCCAAAATGGCTTTCATCGTTGCCGAAATTGCAAAAACCTCGATGAATTGTATATTCTATCGCGTCTTTTGCAATTTCTAGCGCCTTGACTCGCAGTTTTCTTAACAGCCTGTTAAGGTATAAACACTTTTCAATTTCATCAATCTTACAAATGATTGATATCAAAAGGCTCAAAGCGGATCAGGTATCCGTCCTTTTTGCAGTAAGAGCCGTACATTTTGGAAAAAACAGACAAGCCGCGCTTAAAAAAAGGCTCGTCGATCTCAAGATATTCGCAAAATTCTTCAGAAGAACGCAGTCCTGCACGATAGCCCTGCAGGATTCTTTCCACAGGCATGATCTTGAGCGCTGCCCAGCGGTCGGCCATATCTTCGTATTTGTTCTGGAGATGCCTGTCTGCGTGCAAAAGATTGATTGCGCAGGTGTTCTGATGCCCGAGCTCGTGGGCGGTGACTGCGTTTTTTTGCGCGGTATTATCAAGGCGACTGCTGAGCAAAATGGTCTTTCCTACTGTGAGCGCGTTAAAGCAGCCCTCAAAGGGATAGGTTTCCAAAGTAATTCCGTTTTTCCTTAATTCTTCGTCTAAAATATCGTCCAACATATTCTCCACCTCTTTGTATTTATTATAACAGGGAGGCATGTCGAATCGTGTCGAACAATGACGCTTTCATTAAAAAATTTTAATCTTTGCGCTTGTTATAAATTGCGATGATTTCTTCAATTTCTCTGCGCTCTTCTTCCGTGAGCTGATCGTAGCCTTTGGGGGCGGAAAGCGCGACCAGAATTTCGCCGGGCGCTGCGGAAGGCTCGTCTGTCATGCAGAGGATATAATCCACAGAAACGTTAAAAATTTCAGCCATTTTTTTGAGCGCCTTGATATCGGGCTCGTAATTTTCATTTTCCCAACCGGAAAGAGCGCCCTGTGTGACGCCGAGCTGTTTGCACAGGTCGGTCTGCTTCAGGCCGTGCTGCTTTCTAAGTTCTTTGATTCGATTCATGGGGGACACCTCAAAATATTAGAAATATTTATATTAACTTTGTTAATATTGTAACGAAAAATGCGGATTTTTTCAACAAAATAAATATTAGAAAAGTTGATATATATGATTGACAAGAGGAGAAACAAATGATAATATTAACTAAACTAATATTAAGAAAGCTAATATAAACGGGTCGGAAGGTCTGAAAAGCAAAAGGTAACGAGAATGAAAAGAAAAGGAGAGCAGAAATGAGAAGGCAGATGGAGGATCCGCCATATATTCGAAATTTTATGGCGACAGGCGAGGAATACCCAGGGAGGTATCGCGCGAGATCGGAAGAAGTGGAGGAGAGACTTTACTTATTGGAGGATGAGCGCAGAGACATAGAGGAACTGGAATGCCTAAGCGTAGATTTAAAGGAGGATGTGCTTGATTATTATGATGCTGAAATCAGGGCATGTGAAAGGGAAATTTCATATTTTGAAGACGATTATGGCAGAGGATGAAAGGAGCGCGTTATGCAAAGAGCAGAGCAGATATTGATACACTTTGGAAATCTTTACAGGAGGATAAATGATTGCAAATCGCAAATCAGCGAGCTGGTTGCGGAGAAGTATTCCTATATGGAAGGATTGTTGAGCGCTCCCGGAGTGGAAAAGGTCAAGGCTGCAAGAAGCGGCGATCCTGTCTATAGCGCTGTGCGAAGGATGGTGGAAATCTATGATGAGCGGATTGAACGGATGTATAAGGAACTTAGTGAGCTGTGCCTTGCCTTTGACAAAATCAAGAAACAAATCGATGCGGCAGAGCTATCCGACAAGGAATACGGCTTTTTGAAGCTGAGATACTGGGAGGGGCTTAGTATTTTGTGGATTGCGGAACAGCTTGGCTATTCGGAACGGCAGACACAGCGAATCAGAAAAAGTGTGCTGGATAGCTTAGATCGCGGCATAAAGCGGACAGCTGCGCTGAGCCATGATGCAGAGCGCGGACAGCGAGAAAGGTAAGAAAGGGGAAAAGCATATGGAAATGATAATTGTAGCAGGAATGATTGCGGCATTCTTTGCGGGGGCATATATCCGCCAGCCGTTTGGAAAAAGGGAACGGGCGGCAAAGCCGGCGCCGATTAGACAGGCGGGCGGGCAGAAGGAGAAGGATAGGCAGACGGAACAGCTTAACAATTTAATGAACTATAACGGAAGCAGACAATATCCACACGAAGAAGAATAAAACAAAAAGCAGGGAGCGCGGAGCAATGCACATGCCGCAGAAGGCAAGAAAGGGATTTTTTGCGGCAAAAAAACTTAGGAAGGAAAACAGGGGAAGATGAAGATAAGAAAAGAAGCCAACGAAATATGGAAAGAATATGAAAGAGGAATTTCATACAATACAGGAATCGGATTATATGAAAATGTGGAGAGGAACAACAATTTTTTTAATGACAGGCAATGGGAAGGCGTGAATGCGCCGGATCTTGATAAGCCGGTTTTTAATTTTTTAAAGCCGGTGGTGAACTATTATACGGCAATGCTGATTTCGGACGACATCGCGACAAATGTGGAGATGTCGAACAAAATGGGCAAGGACGAGAAAAAGAACAGACCATCCAAACAGGGCGCGGGAGACTCAAAAGCGCAGGAAGAGAGTCTTGACGAAAAGATTCCTAAAATTATCGCGCAGGAAGTGGACAACATCATCGAACGCGCGAACATGAAATTTAAAAACAGAAAAATGATCCGCAACTGCGCGGTGGATGGGGACGGATGCTTTTATATCTGGTTTGACCCGGAGGAAGAGACGGGCTTCCGTTATAAAGGGGAAATTAAGGTTGACCTGCTGGATAATACGAACGTGCTGTTTGGAAATCCATCGGAAGCGGAAGTGCAGGAGCAGCCATACATCCTGATTGCATATCGCCGGTTGACGGACGAGGTGAAGGATGAAGCGCGCATCAACGGCATGAGCGCGGACGAGGTGGTCGCGGACAACGAAAGCCATTATGTGAACACAGAGCAGGACAGGGAAAACGATTATACAACGGTGATACTCAAACTGTGGAAGGAAAAAGGAACTGTACACATCATCAAATGCACGCGAACCGCGGTAATCAAAAAAGAAGTGGACACGGAATATAAGCTCTATCCGCTGGCGTGGATGAATTGGGAAACAGTGAAGAACTGCTATCATGGCATTTCGCCTCTGACCGGAAAAATCCAGAACCAGATATTCGTGAATAAGCTGTATGCGATGGCGATGATGTATACGACTAAAATGGCGTTTCCTAAAATGCTTTATGACCGCACGAAGATTGCGGCGTGGGATAACGGGATCGGAAAGGCAATCGGCGTGGCGGGAAACCCGAACGAAGCGCTGTTTGCAAATTTCCAGTCCGCGGACATGAGCAACAATGTAATGAATATGGTGCAATCCACCATCACGCAGACAAAGGAAATGATGGGCGCTTCGGATGCGGCCCTGGGCAATGTGAAGCCTGACAACACATCGGCGATTATTGCGGTGCAAAAGGCTTCGAGTATGCCGCTTGAAATACAGCGTATGGATTTCTATAACTTTATTGAGAGCTGCATCCGTATTTTTATCGAGATCATGCGTGTGAATTATGGGACCAGAAGCGTTACGCTCACGGATAACGAAGGAAACACCGCGCAGGAAAAATTTGATTTTTCGCTGTTGAAAAATTATGCGCTGAACCTGAAAATCGACATTGGGCAGGGGTCTTACTGGTCGGAACTGATGCAGGTGCAAACGCTGGATAACATGATGAAAAATAAAATCATACCGGATGCGCTTACTTATCTGGAGGCTGTACCGGAGGGTTATGTAAAGAACAAAAACAGAATCATGGAAAGCGTGAGAAAAACCCAGAGCCAGAGTGGGCTTTTGGGGATGGAAGGCATGAATCCGGCAGGTCCTGCCACATCCGGACCACAAGGGATTCCGGCAGTTGGCGGAGGATTGAATTCTGAAAAAAGCATTCCGGACTTAAAAGGGATGAGTGACAAGGAACTGAAAAGCTATATTACGGATCTGGAAGCGAAAATGGGCGGCGGCCCTGCGCCGGAGCAGGCAGCAGGGGAATCAGAACCGCAGAATGCAGAGGTGCCGGATGTAAAGAATATGGACGATGCGCAGTTGCGGGCGTTTATCGAGGAGCAGGAAAGCATGATGAACAGCGGGCAGGAAGAAGCTGATGATATAGGAATACGGGAAACAGGCGGGTTGCCGGAGGGCGCGTTCACCCAAGAAGAGCTTTTGCAGATATTGGAGGAGCTAAAGGAATTGACACCGGAGCAGGCGATGCAGGTGATTGAACTGGTTGAGACGAGTCAGGCGCAAAAAAGATGGCTGACAGAAGAATTTGAAAAGCAAAGGGCAGTCAGGCAGGAGGAGCAATAAGAAATCGTGAAAAATGCGCGCGGTAAAAAGAGCTGTGCGCATTTTTTGCAGAAGGGAGAAGAACGTGGCAAATAATAAAAATCAATGGGATAAAAAGCGATGGCAGGCAATGCCGGGCGGGGGAAGTGCGTCAAAGCCGACAGCGTCCGGCGTAG
>CAZQDA010000002.1:0-87242 GCA_964592155.1 uncultured Christensenella sp. | reverse complement strand
CTATGCAGTATATGTCATTGGTACACTTTTTTTTATTCCATTCCCCAAATACTTTATTTTTTTCGTAGGCATCATGTGTGGCGACTTTCTGGTTCACGGACTTGAACACCTTCGCCTTACAAGAACGAAAAGAGAAGGGCTGGCTTTTGGAATGTTGTTGTTTGGAATTACAGTTGGCATAATTCCGTCAATCTTTGTTGCCCCACCGATTACACTTGAATATACATACAGTATAGGAACCGGGCTTATTTTGATTGGACTTATGCTTAGCGGTGTAATGCAGAAAATACTCTCTGCAAAAATACTGATATCGCAGTCTAAATATACTTTTTCGCTCCTGTTAGTACAAATTCCAATTATGTATGGAATCAGCGGTTTCATTTTTAACTTTATATATACATGGACTGAACAATACTTGATATCCTTTTGGATCATGTTTGTTGTTTGTGCAGCCATTTCTCATATTGCGGCAATTGGGTTTCATTCCTTGTTTGAACAGCCCTCTGCCAAATTGGCAGACTTTATTTTTAACAAGCTTTCGATATGAATGCCTTTCTGCATATGCAAAACGTTTTGCCAGTGGCTGTGATTGTTCAATATCATTCCGACATTGTCAGGGTGATCCCGCCGAGCGTAAACTCTCCCCAGCTGTATTGTGACATATATTCACCGCGATAAGCGTTGATGGCTTGAAGATCACCATGCAGCCAGTCATAGTAATCACAGATTCCCTGATCCAAGGCAATCGCCATAGCGCCCCGCTGTTTGCGGATTGCTTCTTCCATGCCCAGCGAAGCCAAGGTAGCTATGAGGTCTGCGCGCAAATCCCGCAAATAGGAGTTTTTATTCCCACTGTTCTCCGCACCCTCCCACAGAACGGCAATGATCTCTGCATTAGAACAGAACGCGCCTTTGCGATCCACCAAAAAAGCAAGCAATTCCTTTGTTTTGCTGTATGTAAACTTCACAGGCGCTCCGTTCGCATAAACTTCAAAATTCCCAAAACATTGTATAAAAATTTTGTGTTGGGCTGGCATCGCAATCGGATGGCGCAGATTATCCAGCTCCTGCGCTATTTTTTCTTTGGTGGCGGGCTTCATGATGTATCCGCTGCTGTGAAGCGCAAGCGCTTCTATTGCATATTGAGAGTGGGCGGTGACAAAAACAATATTGACTTTTGGGTTCGCCTGTTTTAAATGCTTTGCCAATGTAATGCCGTCTACATCACTCATATCAATATCTAAAAATGCAATTTCACATGGGGGTTCATTCTCAAAAGCAAGGGCATCCTCACCCGAGCTAAAACCATGCACTTTCGCTTCTGGCAATGCCTCATGAATGGAACGGATTAAAAGCTGCAACGCAATCCGTTCATCATCCGCTGCAATAATATTCATTGTCTAGGTTCTCCTTTTGGTATACTGATTAACGCCGTGGTGCCAACGCCAACCTCACTCTTTATTGTGAGACGCCCTTTGCACATTGCCCACAGGCGGTCTCTTACGTTTTGAATGCCAAGGTGGGACTTTTTGTTTGTTTTTTGCGCATTGATATCAAACCCCACGCCGTTATCCTCGATGGAAACCTCAAAGCAAGCGCTTTGCTCCCTTGTAGAAAGGGAAATCACTCCGCCGGCTTTTCTTTTTTGCAGCCCGTGCTTTACCGCGTTTTCCACAAGGGGCTGCACCGTAAGAGAAGGGAGAAGGAAGTCGCTGGTCTCAATATCATAGGCAATATTCAGCTTATCCTCAAAGCGTTTCTTTTCGATAGCAAAATAGATTTGTGTGTGCTGTAGTTCTTCTAGAAAAGGAACCGGTACGCTTTGATTCAAAGAATCCAGATTATGACGCAGATAATCCGCAAATTCAGCGGTTACCTTTTTGGCTTCCTTCGGATTTTCATCACACAGGCCGCAAATAGAGGTCAATGTATTATAGATAAAATGAGGCTGAATCTGGCTGAGCAGAATAGCAACGCGGCTTTGTGCCAACCGCGCTTCTTTTTCTGACAGCCGTTGCGCTTGCGCTTTGTGTGTCACTGCATAAATCCAAATCAGCGAAAGAGAGGTGGCCAAAAAAATCTGAGGACCATCCCAAAAATACCGCAGCAACAACGCAATCAGCAGAAAAACACCGTAGCTTATAAGCGACAGCATCTCATTTTTGCCAAAGGCGCGACGACAGCAAAAAACAATCCAAATGCCAATAACGCATGCCGCGCCCCAGAGTAAATGTCCCAGCCAATAAACCCAGCTATATTGCAGCTGATTATGATTCGTCTGCAGGTTTGTCGCATTTTGTATCCCATTGAGAAAAATAAAACTTGCCCATGCCATGATTGCCATGACGAGAAGAAGCAAAAGCGAAATACAGACTTTGCGGGAAACCAGACCTTTCTGCGATAAAAGCTCAAACACAAAACAAATAAAAATAGCATTTCCAATCAGTGCCAATATGGTCGGCGCAAAGGAAAGTATTGGCATCAGTATGGATAAATCCGTACGGTGATATAAAAACCAATGCGCCGCATCTAATAGCAATACGAGCATGTGACAAATCAACATGATCGAAAAGCTTTTTTCAATGTGTGTTTTCTCTTTGTTGTGGCCTGTGTTGATGAATAGGATCAGCACGACAATTGCAGCAAAGACTTCAAGGCTGCCATTTATCACTTGCATTGCCACTCACCGCTGCAATGCCCGTTGCCTTTTTCGCATTTTGTACGCAAATTGTAAATAGCCATACTATATTTTACCGCGAAAGTATTAATTAGGCAACGTGAACATGCGCGCAACCATATATTTCAAACAGATAGACAAAAAGAATTTCCAAAAAAAACCAAAATAGGGATAAAGCATTAAAGCAGTGGAAAGTTAAGAGCGTTACTGGTCTAATAATAAAGCTGATTTTAAAAGATCATGCGCCGTGGGTGCACTGTAAATTTTAATTGCAACAAATGTGTATCATTAGCGTACGCATCTCCTGATGGGAACAAAATAATACGATCAAAAATGCCTGTGAAGCATATCAAAGTATTTAATATAAGTATTTGTCATCGGAATGACTCGATGCTACTATAAAAATGTACTTTTATTAAAAACATGAAAGGGATATGAAATGAATAAGAGTGAATTTTTGGAACATATGAATCGTGGTTTTCTTGTAAAAGGGGGATCAGAGGAACATGAATGTATGCACGAGTTGAGCAGGGAAGCGCGCCAAATTACCGCAAAACTGAATAATACATATCATGAGATGGAGGAAATAAGAGAACTGTTTGCTGAATTAACCGGCAGGCCTGTAGACGAAGGATTTGGCTTATTTCCGCCTTTTTACACGGATTGCGGAAAGAATATCCAGCTTGGAAAAAATGTGTTCATTAACGCAGGATGTCATTTTCAGGATCAGGGTGGCATCATCGTGGGAGATAATACCATGATTGGGCACAATGTGGTGTTGGCGACGCTCAACCATGATTTTGATCCCCAAAAGCGCAGAGATATGCACCCCGCGCCCATTGTCATAGGCAAGGATGTATGGATCGGCTCTAATACCACAATTACACCGGGTGTAACAATTGGCGATGGTTCTATTATCGCTGCAGGCGCAGTGGTTACCAAGGATATTCCGTCAAATGTGCTGGCGGGCGGGGTGCCCGCGAAAATCATAAAGCAAATTTGACCGGAAGGAAAAAGCAATGAAGAAAAAAATTGCGATTTTTTTATGCGGAATATGGCTGCTGTGTCTTGTTACAGCATGCGCCAACAATAGGAACCTACAAGTGATACCGACGACAGGGGCAGCATCTGAGCCTGCTACGCAAGCAGCGGAACAAGATTTAGCCCCGCCTCAGATGGAACAAAGGCAAACAGAGGAGCAAAAGGATCGGATAGCGATGCAAATGACAATCGGTGAGCATACTTTTACAGCGCGTCTGTATGATACTGAAGCTGCGCAGGTTTTTGCGGAGCGGCTTCCAATCACTCTTGAGATGGATGAATTAAATGGTAACGAAAAATTCAACTACCTTGCCGAGAAACTGCCGACAGAATCTGAACAGCCATCTGAAATACACATGGGTGAGTTAATGCTTTATGGTTCGGATTGCCTGGTGTTGTTTTATGAGGATTTTTCCACTACATATAGTTATACGCGAATTGGTTATATGGAAGATACATCCGGCCTTATAGAAGCGCTTGGAAGCGGGAGTGTGCAAGTGAAATTCGATTTTATATAATGGATGAAAAAACGAAGTATGGTTTCAAGACGGCGGCAAACCGCAAATTATATGGTTTAATCATGTGGTGAAGGTTTAATAATCAATGAGCTGTAATCGTTCGCCATAAGAAAAAAATTGATATGAAAAAAACGGAATATCAAGGTTTTCTTTGCGGAAGATCAGGTTGCCAATGCGTTTGGAGAGGGACAAAATGAAAGAAGAAAAAGGGCTTGCGAGATCGTTGTCCAATTTTAATATACAATTGATCGCACTCGGAGGCGCGATAGGAACCGGATTGTTTCTCGGTTCATCCACCGCAATTAAATTGGCAGGGCCATCGATATTGATTGCATATCTGATCTCTGGAATCGCGGTTTTTTTATTTATGCGGGCAATGGGTGAGATTCTTCTTTCCAATAACACGTTTCGCTCGATTGGAGATTTCGTAGGCGCCTTTTTGGGAAAGCGTTGGGAGTTTTTGGTCACTTGGACGTATTGGTTTTGCTGGGTTACGGCTGCGCTGGCAGAATTCACAGCGGTCGGGATTTATATAAAATATTGGTTTCCAGAGATTCCATCGCTTATTTCAGGGCTAATTGCGCTTGGCTTTTTAATGGCGGTCAATGTTTCAATCGTAAAAACATTTGGAAATCTGGAGTCAGGGTTTTCCATTGTTAAAATACTTGTGATCGTTTTATTTATTGCGTTCGGAATTTTTCTGGCGTTTCGGCAGCCGACTTATGAATCTTCTACGCATCAGCAAGTGACTGTGGGGGTTTCAAACCTCGTTGAAAACGGTGGTTTTTTCCCAAACGGAATAGGCGGATTTTTATTATCTTTCCAAATGGTTGTATTCGGATTTGCGGGAGTGGAAATGATAGGTTTAACGGCGGGGGAAACCAAGGATGAAAGCAGGAATTTGCGCAAGGCAATCAATGCGCTGCCGGTTCGTCTGTTGCTGTTTTATGTAGGGGCAATCGCAATTATTTTAATCCTGATTCCCTGGAATCAGATCAATCCAAACGAAAGCCCGTTTGTTTCCGCGTTTCGTTTGATTGGAATTCCAGCGGCAGCTGGAATTATCAATTTTACGGTTCTGATCGCATCGCTTTCCTCATCCAATACCGCAATTTACAGCACCAGCAGAATACTATATACAGGCGCAAAAGATAAACTTTTACCGGAATTTTTTAAGCGTGTTTCGAAAAAAGGCGTGCCCATTAATAGCCTGTTGTTTTCCTGTTCGATTTTTTTGATTGGTCTGCTTGCTAATTTTCTGGTGCCATCTGCGCCGAAGCTATTTGAGCTGATTGCCAGTGTTACAACAATGTGCTTTCTTTTTGTATGGAGCGCAATACTGATATCCCATATGAAGTTCAGAAAAATCAATCCAAAGGCAGCAGGAGATTTCAAAATGCCTTTTTATCCAGTATCAAATATACTGGTGCTGCTTTTTTTCGCCGGTGTCGCAATCCTGCTTTTTATGAACCATTCCACGAGGCTTAGCGCTTTTCTTGCGCTGCTGTGGTTTGTTGGACTACTGATTGTTTATCAGGTCTTAAAGAACAAAAAGAAAATACAATCACAAGACTGACCTTAACGGAATGACCGTCTGTGCAGTGCGCTTCGATGCGTTTGAAGGTGCAGCTTTTGTGTTGCATTTTTTAAATTTTCGCAGAAAATGGAGTTTATGTCTAAAATGTGACAATATGGGTGCATTTCGTGATGAATATGAAATCATTTATTGCAAAAGAATTGGTGATATGATATCTTAAAAATGTAAACAAGCCTTTTATAGAGCCACTTGAAGGGCTTAAGCATAAAATGTATTTGAAATCATAACTATAATTTGAGAATAAATCGCAAGGAAGGCGGAATTAAGATGGTACTGAAAAGGGTTCTTATAATTTTACTGATTGGACTTTTGATATTGGGCATGACGGCGTGTGCGCCGACCAAAATACAAATAGATAATTCCACGATAGAGCAGCAGACACAGCCTGGCGCAGATTCGGCGCAGGCGGCGCCCGGTGAAAATAACAAGACAGGCGTTTTTCCGGGAACGCCGGACAGCGACATGGTGGTGATAGATGCCACATCGGAACCGGTGGATCTGAATCCGATGATGGTAATTGAAATCATTTCCCAGACAATTTTACAACACACTATGGCAGGGCTTGCCAGACTGGATGAAAATGATAATCCGGTAGAGGATGTTGCACAAAGCTGGGAAATCAGTGACGATAAAATGACCTATACGATTCATTTGCGCGAGGACGCCAAATGGTCCAACGGAGACCCTGTGACGGCAAATGATTTTTATTTTTCATGGATGACACAACTTGATGCGAAGACGGCTTCTCCCGGCGCTCCTTTCTTCTATGATAATATCAAAAATGGCAAAGAATTTTATGACGGCACGGTGGACGCTTCGCAGGTGGGAATTAAGGTAATTGACGACTATACCTTGCAGATCGATTGGTCGCGTCCAATGAATGACGGATTATTTTTCCTGACGCTGCCCGCTTATTTGCCGTTAAACCAAAAGGCTTATGAGGAAATTGGAGCGGACCAGTATGCAAAAGAAGCGGATAAGATGGTCACAAATGGAGCATACCGGCTGACGGAATGGGTGCATGACGATCATATCACACTCGAAAAATCTGAAGATTATTATGATGCCGCGCGCATCAACATTCCCAAAGTCAAGCTTATGATGATCAACGATGATAATACTCGCTTAAACGCGTTTATGGCCGGTGAGATGGATATGGTCAACATATACAGCAATCAGATCAAGCAGGTTGACGCACAGGCGGAGGGCGCCGTACAGCAATATCTCGATGGCGGGTCATGGTATTTTAGTTTCAATGTCAATGATCCTTATCTATCTAATGCAAATTTGCGAAAGGCATTGTCTTATTCGGTGGATATCCAAAGCCTGCTTGACAACGTGATTGCCGACGGTTCTGTGGCGGCGGATGGAATTGTTCCGGCGGGAATCGGAGAAGCGGACAGTGATTATACAACGGCAAGAGGAAGCCTGTTTGCTTACGACCCTCAGGCTGCAAAAAGTTACTTTGAACAGGCGTTGCAGGAATTGGGCGTAACAGCGGCGGATTTGGCATTGAAGATTTCTGTGTATGATTCCAGCTATAGTCAAAATCAGGCGGCTTATGTGCAACAACAATGGAAGGATGCGCTTGGGTTGGACGTTGAGATTGAAGTGCTGCCGTACAAAGCACTTTCGGAAATAAAAACCAGTGGGGATTTCCAGATCGGAATCGATGGATGGGGTCCATCTGAAAATGATCCGATTACATTCCTTCAAGTGTTTGAAACCGGATATCCGAACAATTACGGTCAATATTCCAATGCGGAATTTGACGCGTTGATTGACAAGATTTATCAGGAAGCTGATTCGGCGAAGCGTCAGGAACTGATGATTCAGGCAGAAAAAATATTGATAGAAGACATGGCGGTGGGTCCGATGTATTTCACATCTACCTCCTATATTATTTCAGAAAAGCTTGAGGGGTTGGTTCGTACACCGTTCCAGATGTTCAGCCTGACCAATGGGGCAAAAATTGTGCAGTAAGTAAGGGACGGGGGCTGATTGTGTGGCAACAAAACTAGGGTATATTGGGCGGCGGCTTATATACGCTGCCCTTACAGTCTTTGTACTGGTTACGGTTACCTTTCTATTGATGCATATGCTGCCGGGCAATCCGTTTTCCGGACAGAAAACGCTGCGGCCCGAGGTCGAAGCGGCATTGACGGAAAAATATGGATTAGATAAGCCGATTGCGGAGCAATATGGCATCTATCTTTCCGACGTGATCAAGGGAGATTTAGGAACTTCGCTTGTATCAGGGCGCGCGGTTACCGATATTATTGGTCAGGCTTTTCCTGTATCTCTTGAACTGGGGATTCGAGCGCTTGTGTTTGCGCTTCTTATTGGATTTTCGCTGGGGATTCTGGCGGCGGTCAGGCAAGGAACGGCTTGGGATACAGGCGCTATGATTTTAGCATTGATCGGGGTTTCCATCCCTTCTTTTATTTTGGGCGCGTTACTCCAATATTTTTTGGGCACCGTGCTTTTTCAAGCAACCGGAGTCCATGTTTTTGCTGTGATTGGCTGGAATGCGGAAAACAGTAAAATCTTGCCTTCGTTTGCACTTGCATTCAGCGCGGTCGCGGTGATCAGCCGTTTGATGCGCTCCAGCCTGATCGATGTCATGAATCAGGATTATATACGGACAGCGCGTGTAAAAGGGCTGAGCCGCTCTAAAATTGTGCTTCATCATGGGCTGCGCAACGCGGTCATGCCGGTTATTACAGCTTTGGGGCCGCTGGTAGCAGTACTCTTTACAGGAACCTTTGCGATTGAAAACGTTTTTTCGATTCCGGGACTAGGCCGATATTTTGTAGACTCCATTCGCGCGAACGATTATCCTGTTATCATAGGAACGACTTTGTTTTTCGGAACTTTTTTGGTGCTGTGTAATTTGGTAGTCGATGTCATCAACAGCTTGATTGACCCGCGTATTAAGCTGGAGGGAGGTCGCCATGGAGAATAAGAAGTCATCGATTCCTTTAAGTGAATTTGAGCGCGTTACCATTGATCGTTCACAGGACAGCGTTTCTGTGCGTCCGGCGATGAGCTTCTGGAAAGAAGTGATGCACAAGCTTCGAAACAGCCCTTCCGCTATGATTTTTTTCTGGATTTTAGTCGCAATTGTTTTGGGCGCGGTTTTGATTCCGTTCTTTTGGCCATTTGATTACGCGACGCAAAATGTCGCGTTCGCAAATAAACCGTTTATGAGTGCGGATCCTGTCACGGGGTTTCCGCACCTATTTGGAACAGATCATCTTGGTCGTGATATTTTTGTGCGCGTATGGTATGGCGCGCGCATCTCTCTTCTGATCGCGGCGGTTGTTGCTGTAATTGACTGTGTTGCAGGCGTTGCCTATGGCGGCGTGTCAGGTTATCTTGGCGGCGGTGCCGATAATGTGATGATGCGCGTTGTGGAGGTGATCAGTGGAATTCCTTATTTGCTTGTTGTGCTGCTTTTGATGGCAGTGCTGCCGCAGGGGATTGGAACGATGATCCTTGCATATTCCATCGTAGGATGGACAAGCATGGCGCGTTTGGTACGCGGGCAGGTGGTATCGCTGCGCGAGCAGGAATTTATTCTTGCGGCAAGGGCAATGGGTGCCGGGGCAGGGCGAATTGTATCGCGGCATTTGCTGCCCAATCTGATGGGACTCATCGTGGTGAATATAACGCTCGACATTCCAAACGTTATTTTTACGGAAGCATTTTTATCCCTGCTGGGAATGGGCGTTCCGCCTCCGTATCCATCTTTGGGGACGATGGTAAATGAAGGAGTCGCGACATTTCAGACCTATCCGTTTCAATTGATTGTTCCGGCACTGTTTATTTGTCTGATTATGCTCGCGTTTAACATATTGGGGGATAGGCTGCAGGACGCGCTTGATCCAAAATTGAGGAGAGTAAAAGTCTATGGACGACGTGCTCGAAATAAAAAATCTGAACGTGTCGTTTGACACATATGCCGGCGTGATACACGCTGTGCGAGGGGTCTGCCTGACGGTGCGAAAAGGTGAAGTTATGGCTCTCGTAGGAGAAAGCGGCTGTGGAAAGAGCGTTACGGCACAGTCTGTTTTGGCGCTTAACCCGCCTGCCACCACACATCTTTCAGCAGAATGTCTGAAGCTTGCGGGAGAAAATGTTCTCGGCGCTTCCGAAAAGGAAATGGAAGCAATTCGAGGCAGGCTTGCGGGAATGGTCTTTCAGGATCCGCTTACTTGCCTGAATCCGACGATGAAGGTGGGGCTGCAAATTACAGAGGCGCTGTATCGAAGAAAAGAAATGACGCGAAAACAGTGTGAAAGAGAGGCAGTTCGTTTGCTCGCGCAGGTGCAAATATCAGATGCTGAGCAGAGAGCACAGCAATATCCGCATCAATTTTCAGGCGGAATGCGTCAACGCGCGATGATTGCGATGGCGCTTGCGTGCAAGCCAAAGCTTATCATTGCGGATGAGCCCACGACAGCTCTTGATGTTACAACACAATTTAAAATATTGCTTTTGCTTAAGGAGATCAGAAAGGAAACGCAGACGGCTGTCCTTCTGATTACGCATGATTTGGGCGTGGTTGCCAATATGGCGGATCGCGTTGCGGTGATGTATGCCGGAAAAATCGTTGAAGCGGCAGCGGTGCAGGATGTTTTTTCACGCCCTGCTCATCCATATACACAAGGGCTTTTAAGCAGTCTGCCAACACCTGGTTTCCGTGGTGAGCTTTCTTCCATTCCCGGCACGCCGCCCGATTTATATGCACCTCCCGCCGGATGTGCGTTTGCGCAGCGGTGCGCCTATGCGATGCGTATTTGTGTGCAAAGACAGCCGGATGAGTTTGAAGCGGGAAAAGGGCATATCGCTTCCTGTTGGCGTCTTCATCCTGATTTTGTAGAAAGGGGATAATGCGAAATGGAACCTCTTGTCGAGATCAGAAATGTATCAAAATACTTTGCGCTAGGAAGAAAACGAAAAATAGATGCGCTAAAGGATGTTTCTCTTGATATATTTCAGGGAGAGACGCTTGGTATTGTAGGAGAATCAGGCTGTGGGAAGTCTACGCTTGCCCGTGCGGTCATGGGAATACACCCTCCGTCACAGGGGGAGATAAAATACCGCGGAAAGCAAATTGACTTTCGCAGTCATGGTGCGCGTCTTTCGTATTCGGAAAAGGTGCAGATGATTTTTCAGGATACCTACACTTCGCTTGATCCGCGCATGACAGTGGAAGCCTTGATAGCCGAGAATTTGGAAATACACAAACTGCTGGATGGCGAGGGCAGGCGGCAAAAGGTATATGACCTTCTGGAAATGGTAGGGCTCCCCAAAGAGTCCGCAAGCCGATATCCGCATGAATTTTCGGGCGGGCAAAGGCAAAGAATTGGAATTGCACGGGCGCTTTCGATTGCACCGGAATTTTTAATTTGTGACGAGCCGATTTCTGCTTTGGATATGTCAATTCAAAGCCAGATCGTCAATCTTTTAAAAGGGCTCAAGCAAAGTCTTAATCTTACCTATCTATTTATTGCGCACGATCTGAACATGGTGCGTCATATTTCTGACCGTATCGCAGTGCTTTATAGAGGAAGAGTCGTTGAATTGGCATCGGCTGAGAAACTATGCTCCGCGCCGATCCATCCTTATACGAAAATGCTTATGAGCGCGATTCTTCTCCCTGATCCGGCAAAAAATCGTCTGGAGCAGGAGAAAATAGAGGAACCGGAAAACGGTAGAAAAGAAGGTTGCTGTGCCTTCGTTGACCGGTGTCTAATTGCAGAATATAAAGAATGCAGCGCAACGCAACCAGACATGGTAGAAGTGAGCAAAGATCACTTTGTTGCATGCCATGCTATAAAAAGCGGGATGAAACAAGCCGAAAAATAGGAATATTTGACAACAATTTGGATTTAATAGATTCCCTTTTCCATATTGTGGTAAACTATAAATAATCCTCGAAAAACAAGAGAAGTTATATGAAAGAACATTTAAACCACAATTTAAGTCAACTGACATCGCGCATCCTCGAAATTCGCTATACGGATATTGAAGAGGAAAAAAGGCTGTGTCTGGAGTTGCTCGAGCAATCGGAAAAGATAGGCGACAACTACGGACAAGCGTTTGCGCACACATTTTTGGGCGACTATTTTATCGCAATAAACAGCGTGGAAAAATCCGGAATACATTTGAAAAAAGCGCTTGATTTAAGTATGCAGGGAAACGATTATGATGAATTGAAACTGCAAATCTATCATTTATCTGGAATCTATTATACGCATAAAGCGGATGAGCAAAATTCGATACAATGCTACTTGGATGCGCTTGCAATTGCGCAAAAAGTGAAGGATGTTGCAGCAGAATGCTTTGCGCTCAATAATATAGGGGTTTCATTTCAACGATGCAACAGCTTTGAAAATGCGTTAAACTATTTCAAAAAAGCGTGGGAACTGCAAAAAGAAGAGCAGGAAACGCCGCGGCGCATTACTTTTATCAGCAATCTGGCGGAGACTTTAATTGGGCTTGGTCATATGGAAGAAGCACTTTTTTATATCAGGCTATGCGAAGAGACAAAAAGCGATCCTAAGTTCAAAAAAGATTGTTTGGAGCTTAATTGGTGCCTTTATTATGCCAAAACAGGCGAACGCGCAAAATCGCTGGAATTGGCTGAAAAAATATTGAACGAAGCGGAAAACTCGGATGTCGAAAATATGCTTGCGTTTGATAATTACAACGCACTTTTTGAGTGTATGATGGAAGTGAAACACAGGGATTATGCAAGGCGTTTTCTTGAATTGATGGAAAAAACTAGCTTCGGGGGCGGAGTAGATCAACAGCATATTCTTGAAAAAAAACGGATTGCATTTGTGCTGCAGTTCGAGCCGGAAGAGAAACATTTTTTCGCATACAGAAGATTTTATCGAAAAATGCAGGAGTTTAAAAAGCAAATTAATCATACGATAGCAAACGCAATGAAATCCAAAATTCAACTGGATGGATTGAACCGTTCAAAAGAAGCGTTAAAAGCAGAGCAAAAAAATTTACAGGAACAATATTATAAGGATGAACTGACAGGAATTTTCAACCGCAGATATCTGGAAAGTTTAATTCTTCAATATTCAGAAGGCACAATTGACGGGAATCTGGGCGTCATCATGGTGGACGTTGACTATTTCAAGGAATACAATGATTATTATAATCACATAAAAGGGGATGAAGTTTTAAAGATTGTCAGCGCATGCCTTAATGATAATAAAATAGAAGGCATTTCTCCCTGCCGCTTCGGTGGGGATGAGTTTACATGTGTTTGCCATGGCATTACAAAGGGGCAGATAGAAGAATATGTTGCAAATGTGTGTGCAGATATGGAAAAAAGAAAGATTGTCCATGAAAAATCACTCTGCAGCGATCATGTTACGCTCTCCATAGGCATTGCAATGAGTCTGGAAAAAGATCCACATATTGCTCTTGAGTTGGCTGATCAGGCGCTTTACGAAAGCAAACAAATGGGACGTAATCGAGTGAGCTGGAATAGGGCGGAAGCATAACATGAATCATGAAAATGTAAAAGACGGCTCTCGCTATGAAGCCGGGCTGAGAAAACTTATTTTAGAAGTGCGGTATACTGATATAGAAGAAGAAATGCGACTTTGTAAGGAACTGTTGGGGATTGCGGAACCCAGGCAGGATAATTATAACTGTGCATTTGCGCATGTTTATCTGATCGACAGCGTTTTGGCGTTAGGTGATTACAGAAGCTGTAATTTTCATCTGATCAGGGCAAAGAATCTTTGCAAAAAATTTGGATATGATGATTTAATGCTTTCGTTGTGCAATTTAGCAGGACTTTATTATTTAAAATTGAACGATGAGCAAACGGCGATTGAATATTATCTGAAAGGGCTGCGTTTATCTGAGGAGCTTAATAATTTTGAAATGCGAGCCAAGCTTTCTAACAACACCGGTCTTGCATTCGCCAGCCGCGACGACTGGCAGACTGCCAAACGGTATTTTGAAGAGGCATTTCGCTGCATTGAACCCTACGTGGAACAAGATGTTGGTGCAAACGCCATCAGTTATCTAAGCAACCTTGCAGAATCCTGCAAACAGTTAGGAGACGGTAAGGGAATGCAGGCCGCGCTTCTTAAATGCGAAGCGCTTTCTGGCGCAGAGGCGAATCAGTATCAAAAGATCAGACTGGGCGCTGCCTGGGCATCTTACTATGCAGAAGCAGGTGACAAAGAAAATTGTTTAAATCAGCTGGAGCAAACGCTTACTGCAGGATTGTTGGAATATGATAATAAATTTTTCATGTGCGATATGTTAGAAGGACTGTGTGAAAATATGTTGGACATTGGGGAAAGAGAAAAAGCAAAAATGCTTTTGGATATCCTCACAGATATGGAGACTGATGCGGCATTGATTAACCAGTATCGGATCGAGCTGCTGAAAATCAGGTATTGGGAAGCGAGCGAAGAAAAAGATGAGCATGAAAAGGCCCTGAGGAAATATTATGAACTCGTGGAAGAGATGTCGGGCATGGACGACGATGCGCGGGTTCAAAGTATGATGTCAAAAATTGAAATTACGAAGGCGCGTCTTGATCAGCAGGCGACGCATTCTGAAAATCAGAAGTTGGAAAGAATAAGCCAGCTTGACGAGCTCACGGGACTTTTTAACAGGCGCTATTTGAATAAGTTGATTACGAAAACGTTGCAAAGAAAAGATATTGTAACAATTGGGTATATCATGCTCGATGTGGATTTTTTCAAGCAATATAACGACTTTTATGGTCACTTTAAGGGGGATAAGGCTTTAAAAGCGGTTGCGCAAACGATGGCTGAGAATGTAACGGATGGATTTTTTGCCGGACGATACGGGGGAGATGAATTTATCTGCTTATGCGTTAACTGCACGGATGAACAAATCAATCAATATGCACAGCAGGTATATTGCGGTCTGGCACAAAAGAAGATAGATCATGAAAAGTCGGGATGCAGCAGCAGGTTAACGCTTTCGATCGGTTACAGCAACCGGACGGTTGATGCTGAATTCAGTGCTGAAAAAATTTTAGCTCTTGCGGATCAGGCGCTTTATGAAGCCAAGGAGGCGGGGAGAAACAGAATTGCAAAGCTATAAAGTTAGGAAGATTCCTTATGATCAAGATTTCCTGCAATATGGCTCCCGTTTTTTATCAGAAGTGCGGCTTCTTGCACGATTTCTTGGTCAAAGGCCATATATTCAAGCAATTTAATTGCGTTTGTGCTTTTTGATACGCCGTTCTTTAAACGATAATCAAATAAAATCGAATCCTCTTTGAATATCTCGCTAAAATGATAATTTGTATAAAGCGATCCCAAAATTTCTGTTAATTCAATATCGTGTGAAGCAACAATACACAGACTGCCTGTTTTATGTAGCCATTTTAACACAGAGGCGCCTGCCGCAATTCGTTCAGGCGTGTTTGTGCCACGCAAGATTTCATCGATAAAGCACACACATGGTTGTTTTTTGCAATATTCCAGAATGCGTTTGAGCGATTTTATCTCCGTAATAAAATAGCTATCGCCAGAAAGGACATTATCCCGCAGCGCCATAGAGGTTGCAACATAGGAAAAAGCCAGGGTATATTGCTTTGCACAACAAGTATAGATTGTTTGCGCAAGGATGTTGTTGATCGCAATGGATTTGATAAATGTAGATTTCCCGGAAGCATTCGATCCCGTCACAATACTGTCGTTTTCGATCCGCGCACTATTTGTAATTGGAGACGAAAGCAATGGATGAAAGATTTCTGAAAATAAAATACTATTATCTTCCTGAAATTCAGGCAGACAATAATGCTTGAGGCTGTGGCGATAGGACGCAATGCTCACGGCAGAATCAATCTCTCCAACCAGCTGAAATAGTAAATGAAATTCTTGTTTGTGCATGGACATCAGGCGAATGATATGGTTATATAATATGAGGTCAACAAGAAAAATCGCCTTGGCCAATATCGTAAGAATTTCAAGCTCTGCGAAACTTTGTTGTGTTTGTCCTGGAACCAGACCGCCCGAATACTGAAACGGCTTCAACGCAGGGGCGAAGCAGAATCCCATTGGTTTGAGGTCCGCTCCAAGATGTTTATCAAGAGATTTTGCGCCATAAATCAGTGAGGAAAAGTAATGCATACTTTCAAGCTCAGTTTCTATTGTTAAGCGCTGGATGTAGTAGATGACGATATTTATGCCAACTGCGCATAAAGTGAGTATAGCGCCCGCAGCGATTGAAATGGACATGAGTGCAAGCCCTAAAATTGGCAAAAATCCCATGACAATGTAAATCCAGGCAAAGCGCAGTTTCTTTGCATCAGCATGAAAGAGATAAAAACTTAAGCAGTTGTTTTGACGTTTGCCAATGCCTGACAAAATTTTTTGCAGAACGATCCGTTTGCTTGGATTTTCAATAAGCCACTTCAGCAGTTGTTCACGCTTTTCTAATGAAATCGGTTTTTTTTCCATTTTATGTAACAAATGATATAAATACTCTTCACCGACAGAACTGGAGCAAACGTTAATTCTTCTGAAGACAGCATCCATATCAAGGTCGTTCCATGTTATATCGTCAACATACAGAGCGTCTGGAAAAGCATTTGCAGCATATTTTTGATAAGCGCTGGGTGTATCCGTATCCTGATTGTCTACAGACGGAATGCGCCCAAAAGCAGCTAAAATATTTTGATCCGATTGTTTGCGTTTTCTCTTAAGATATAAAATAATTATAATCGCAAAGAAAAGTAAAATTATGATGATAAAAGGAACAATAAAATTGATTTGAGCAGAAATAGCCATGGCGATATCCTTTTAATGAAAAAAGTCTTTTTCATTATATCACAAAATATGTTCCAGTGTGAGAATATTGCTGCCTGTCTCAACGGATCGACCAGACAGAGCCGGTTAATTTTTTTGCGAAAAATTGGCAGATTGTCGAATGCTGATTTATGTGGTATAGTTTATCATGGTTATGAGACAGGATAAGAATATGCTTCAAGGGGATAAAATTTGGAAACAATCAAAGCGATAAAATATGCATTTAAAACCTGCAAAGATAGGCGCACGGTCGACGAAATGAACGGCGCGAATATTCGTGCGGGCCTTTTGATGACCCCGTTGATTGCCGTGTTTGAACTGGTGATGATTATTATGACTTATCATAATATCGCGACAGGCGGTTCTCCGGTTAGAGTAACCTATTTGCAATGTTATGTCATATTGTTTGCATCTACTCTGATTGCGCTTTTCCTGTTGGCTTTATGGAGGAGGGCAATTGAAAAAAATCGCCGCGCACTGATGGGGCTTGCCCATATCTACGCATTGCTTATCATTCTTTGGGCGGCGGCAATCACATTTTTAGATGTCAGCAGAGGCGGCCAGCTAATCGTCTATCTTACGGTTCTTGTCGTTTTAGCATATGTATTCTATTTGCATCCATGGGCGGTATGCATAATTTTCGGCGGAAGCGCGGTTTTATTGATGTTGCTCATCAGTAGGGTTACGGACCATATGTTTGATATTACCATTAATCTGCTGGTGTTTGCCGTCTTTATGATCATTGCCTCGATCATGCGTTATGGGAATAAAAAGGAAAGTGTTTACAGAGAAGAAGTGATCACAGAGCAAAACAAGGAACTGAGCGAGCTAAATGAACAATTGAGGATTCTTTCCCAGACAGATATGTTGACCCGCCTTTATAACCGTCGTTATTATGACACGACAGCGCCCAATATAGCGCAGGCCTGTGCGGAAAAGGGACAGGAATTTGCCGCAATTCTCATTGATATTGATAAGTTCAAGATAGTAAACGATACTTATGGGCATAAAGCGGGCGACGCATGCATTCGTTTTGTTGCGGAAATTATTATGACGGAATCCGAGCGTTATGGGGGAATTGCGTATCGATTCGGTGGGGAAGAGTTTTTGGTGCTGATTCCGGATTGTGGACGAAACACCGCTGTAGAACTGGCGGAAAATATTCGCGCAAAGGTAGAACAGACACACCTGGAAGAAGTAGAATGTAATGTAACGGTCAGCCTGGGATGTTACGCTGCAAAGCCGGAATCAGGAGAGCAAGCAGAGGCCTTTGTGAATAAGGCAGATCATGCGATGTATCGTGCAAAGGAAAGCGGCAGAAATTGTGTGATGGCGCATAACGAAAAATCGTTATCGGAAGTGGTCACAAATATAGCGCAGAAGGCGGAAAATCGGCTTGACAATGAGACAAAAAAGGCTTAAGATCATATCGACGGTATTTTTTATTACAATATAATACCTGATAGAAAAGGAATATAATAATGATCGGCAAAAGATCGTTTTTGCCGGGGGTAGTTGTGTGCTGCCTGTTTGAAATATTTTCAGATGATATTGCCATTATGATTGGATAGAACGAAATGCGGGGGTAGAGTTATGTTAAAGAATCTAAAGATTGGGAAAAAGCTGATTATCAGTTTCATTATTGTCGCGTTGATTGCAAGCTGCGCGGCGGTGGTAGGAATGGTATTGATGCAGCGCGCGGATAATGATTATTCCAATGCTCTTGAGCATTATGGATTTGCGCAGGGCGACGTCGGAAAAGCACTGGCAACTTTTTGCCGCGTAGACGGGAATGTACACGATGCCATCAGTTATTCCAATAAAGAGCATGAGGCGGCCGCCGCTGAAAACGTGAAAACATTGTCAGCAGAGATACCGGGACTTCTCGATACGGTAGAGGAAACGCTTCAAAAAGAAAAAACAAAACAGTTATTCAGCGATGCAAAGGCCGCTTGGGCCGAATATGAAGCAAAGGCGAATGAGCTGATTGTTGCTGCGCAAGGGGCGGAAGATACTTCGGCTGTCGAAGAGCGGATTGTGACCGAGCTTGACCCGATTTATTCTACTGTGTACGATAGCCTGAACGGAATCATGGATGATAAAGTGGTTTCAGGTACAACCGTTACAAATGAGCTGACAGCCCAAAGTCAATTCTCTATGTGGATCAATATTGCGATTATGGCTGTGGCGATTATCATGTCTGTCATTTTTGGAGTTGTGATTTCAAACGGTATTTCAAAACCGATTACGGCTTGCGCAAAGCGTCTGGAATTGCTTTCTCATGGAATTTTGAAGGAGCCTGTTCCTGAAATCAACACCAAGGACGAAACAAAAATCCTCGCTGATGCGACAAAGGTTATTGTGGAAGGTCTTACAAGGGTTATTCAGGATGAAGAGTATCTGCTTGGGGAAATGGCAAAAGGCAATTTCGATATCCATACCAAAGATGAGGAAGTTTATATTGGAGACTTTGTACCGCTGCTTGATTCGATGCGTAATATTAACATCCATCTGAGCGATACGCTTTCTCAAATCAACCAAAGCGCAGAGCAGGTGTCAGCAGGGTCGTCACAGGTTTCAGATGGTGCGCAGGCGCTTGCACAAGGTGCGACAGAACAGGCAAGCAGTGTGGAAGAATTATCGGCAACGATTGAAGAGATTACGGCACACATTAAGAGCAATGCTGAAAATGCGGCAGATGCGAAAGGCCTGATGGATAGCGCGGCTGTTCAGGTGGCGGACAGCAATCGCCAGATGCAGGAAATGATTGCCGCGATGAATGACATCAGTGCGAAATCTGGTGAAATTGGTAAGATTATTAAGACAATTGATGATATTGCGTTCCAGACAAATATATTGGCTCTGAATGCAGCGGTAGAAGCCGCTAGGGCAGGAGAGGCAGGAAAAGGCTTTGCTGTGGTTGCGGACGAGGTGAGGAATCTTGCCGGAAAATCAGCGGATGCAGCTAAAACCACATCTGCTTTGATCGCAGAATCAATTAGCGCGGTGGAAAATGGCACGAAGATCGCGGATGATACTGCGAAATCTATGCTTGCCGTGGTTGACAGCGCTTCTAAGATTTCGAATTCGATTGATCAAATATCGAACGCTTCAAGCGAACAGGCGGATGCCGCAGAGCAGGTGACATTAGGAGTCAATCAGATTTCTGCGGTAGTGCAGACGAACTCAGCGACAGCTCAGGAATCGGCTGCTGCAAGCGAGGAACTGAATGGTCAGGCGCAAATGATGCGCGATTTGGTCGCAAAATTCAAATTGCAAAGCAGTAGCAATGGCGCACAGAATTATGCAGCAACAACAAACCCCGCTTCAATTTATGGGGAAGAAGATGGCGGATTCGAAAGCGAAATCCAGATGCCAAACGAAAAGTATTAAACAAAGAGGCTTATAGCTCCTTATGTATGTTATGCGAGCAAAAAGAAAGACCGGTATTCATAAAATATCGGTCTTTCTTTTGTCTTGATTTTTTCAGCTTAGAAAAATAAACAGGAAAGCATAAAATCATATATCTGATCACTACATCGTGCAAACGGATTTGTAATTTTGTGATACATTGATTATCCTGACAGATAAGGTTCCCTTATAGTTGTTTATTTTGATGACTGACTCAATTCAACTCACGGATTTCCTGTGCGTGCAGGCTGGCAATCGCTGGAGATTTTTCAGGTATACCTAAATAATAACCCTGAACATAATCGACCCCAAGTGAAATTAATGTTTTGAGTTCGGCATATGTCTCGACGCCTTCCGCGATGATTTTGGTCTTTTTATGCTTTAAAAACGAAGAAAGATTTTCAAAAAGCAATTGTCTGTTCGGATCGGTATCAATGTCGCGGACAATTGACATATCTATTTTAACATAGTCAGGGTTTAGCTGGAGCAGAATAGAATCACTGCTGTAGCCGGTGCCGTAATCGTCAAGCGCAATGCTGGCGTTCCATTTTTGAAATAATTCCAGCTTTTTAGCGGTGAATTTCTCGTCCAGTCTTTCACTTTCCATAAATTCAAATACAATGTTATCCAGAAAGTCATAGAATTCATCTTCAAAAGCTTCGAGATTTTTCCCGCTCAAAATCTGACTGGGAAGCGTATTGATAAATAGTTTGCGTTTTGCCGCCTGATCAGGGAATTGCAAATAAGTTCTGACGGCCTTAAACATTGTCAGACTTTCAATCTGGTGAAGCTGAGACTGGGCATGGGCAATACGCAGGATTTCCAGCGGAGAGCGCAGCGTCGAAGATTGAGGTCGCATCAACGCCTCATACGCAAAAACATTCCCAGTATGAGCATCTACAATAGGCTGGAAAACATAATGAATCAGTTCATTTTCGATCAACTTATTGAGTTCTTCTTTGCTGTGGAGCAGGAAAGAATCACGGTCATAAATATCTTTATTAAAATCAGCAATCTTTCCTTTTTCAGTATTCTTAACGGTATACATCGCAAAATCGGCATAGCGAATCAGTTTCGTGTAATCTGTACTGTCATCGGGATACCATGCAATTCCCGCGGATGCACGGATTTTGATATCATTCATATCGGGAAGGAAAAGGGATGAGGATTCAATTTTGGCTTTTACCGGTTCGATAATCGCCTCTATTTCTGCTTTGCTTTCATACCCGTAAAGGAAGACGTAAAATTCATCGCCTGACATCCGCGCAACGATACTGTTCTTTTTAGATAAAAACAGTTTCAGGACATCTGCGGCCTCTTTTATATATTCGTCTCCATAATCATGTCCATACGTGTCATTGATATATTTCAGGTTATCCAAATCCCACATCATAAAGGCGGCAACTTTCAGCTTTTCCGGCGTTTTAAACAAATCCTGAATGATTGTTTGGAAGGCACGCCTGTTTAAGAGATTCGTTAATAAATCATAATCACGCTCGTATTCCAATTTGCGTTTTTCCAGAGTTTCCTGCGTGATATCTGAAAGAACCCCTAGAATTTGATTGTTTTCCTGAACAAGCTTCAGACGCAGCCAGGAGAGATTGCCCTTTGCATCCGTAATTTTATAGACTGTAACATTTTGCTCTGCCTGATGCTCAATGCACGAAGAAAAGGCGTTCATTACAGTTCGAAAGTCCCTGCCGTTCATATGAGTTTGTTCCTCAAGGCCAAACATGGAAAAGAACCGGCCGGTTATTGTAACCTGATCTGTAATCGTGCTATATTCATAGGCTCCAATCGAAATATTAGCGGCGCGAATAATTTTGGATAATTTCGACGCAGATTCTTCAATGTCACGACTCATTACTTCAATTGCGTCTGCGAGACGGTCAACTTCTGAAATATGTGTCTTTTCAAAACGAATCGGAAGCTGTGCATTGGTGCTTTTCAATGTGTTCGCAAGTGA
Organism: uncultured Christensenella sp.; assembly: GCA_964592155.1. Taxonomy (GTDB): domain Bacteria; phylum Bacillota; class Clostridia; order Christensenellales; family Christensenellaceae; genus Christensenella. The sequence goes on along the minus strand of CAZQDA010000002.1, from coordinate 65,197 downwards.
AATAATTGGAGACGTCAAATGGCGCCCTGCGATTACAGCTGCAATAATTCCAAAAATAACTGAAATAAGAGCTGAAACGATTGCCATCATCGTGACCTGATAAGAGGAATCCAATAGGTGTTTGCCTTCAATTATCCCCAAAAGAACCCATTGATCATCCTCGAAAGGGGTATTTGAATTGTATAAATGAAGCGGTTGGGCACTTGCGAAAACAGTTTCATTAATGCGTTCATCTTTTTGCAGGGTATAGATATCTTGCGATGCGCTGTCGCTGACCAGTTGGGTTTGCTGACTGTTGCCGATTAACTGCTTAGCAATCGGCCCGCTGGTCAATAGGTTTTGGATTGTTTGCGAGCCGTCATTGGAAACACCTAAAAGATACGCGCCGCTTTTGTTGATATCAATTTCCTGATAGGGAAGAAAGGTAGAAACATAGTCTGTGGAAACGCCGGTTCCGATGACGCCAATCACAGTCCCATCCTGCAAACGAAGCGGCATGGTGTAGGTAATCACAGGCTGCGCAGAATTTTTAGTCGTATTAAAAGGAGGACTCCAATAGGCAAGGTCAGAACTCTGTACATCAGGATAGTCAAGAGCAGCCTCATAGGGTTTATAATAGTATGCGCTTTCCGGATCGGACGGATCAAGATAAAAATTTGATTCCCAATTGCTGTCCAATGAAATTCCCAGGTTTTTTGTCACGGAAGGCGGGGCGTATTCTATGGTAAGATCGGAATTATTTTCCGAATTGGTCGTGGGGTCTGAATCGCGCAGAAGGATGCCATGCTTTGAAAAGCTGGAATCCTTACCATTTAAAATCAAAAATGCGGTTGTGACAGAGTCGTCGCGCAGCAGGGAAACAATCTGATCCGAAACACCGTCAAGAATTTGTACAGAGATGTCATTGTCAATCTGATCCGGAGAAATATTTTTTTCCTGTAATATTTCTTCAATGGTAGACGCAATTGAAGTTTCATAAGGGCCAAACGAAGACCAATTTTGAATCATTTCATTTTGCAGTGCGTTTTTTCTGCTGCTCGTTCTTTCTGTTAAGATGTCAAATGAATTGTCATTCAAATGATGAATTGTGCCACCCAAAAGAAAGATGCACGCAAATAGAACCGTTTGAACGACCATGATGATCAAAACAGGTATAATAAATTTTTTGACAATCGAATGGCTTTTTACACTCACGGGCATAGTTATTTTCCCCTGTTACTTTTGCGTCTCTTCCAATTTAGCCTTTAATCCGGAAAACCATGAGGAAAAATTCTCATCCGTGTCATATGCGGCGACAGCCTCTTCGCGGCTCTTGCCGGAAGAAATTGCCGCTATCACAGCCTCGCGATCAGCCTTTGCTTTATCAGAAAGGTCATATTCAAGAACATTGCGTGCTTCCAGGCCATTATTGAAAGCCATATTTGTATAAAGCTGATCGGTGTTAACCTCTTCTACTGAGATCAGTACAGAATCCTTCAACGGCTGTGCAATATCAGAAGAATTATCAAAAGACGCATTGATGAGGGCCGCGTCATTGGCCTCTTTCTTGACAGGAAGATAACCGGAGCCAATCGAGAAATCTATATTGCGCTGGGCATCCGTAAACCATTTTAAGAACTCGGAGGCCGCATATTCTTTCTTTGCGTCAGACTTTGTAACCACCATGCCTGCGCCTTGCTGAATGCTGTAACGCTCTGCGCCTTCAAAGCATGGGTTGGGCAGGACGGCAGCGTCAATGGGATAACTTTGATTATCAGCAATGGTGACTTCCGCCGGGAAATAGGTCGCGCCCGTTGTAGAGCATACAAGCGCAATCAAGTCGCCTGTTTTAGCATCATCGGAACGGAATTTTCCAAATGCACCAAAATAACCGTTGATATAAGGAATATAGTAATTGTCCCAAATTTTTCGCAAAGCGGCCTCGTCTAATTGAAAAGAAACAGCGCCATCATTTACTGTAAAGATGTCAATGCCCATCTGTTTCATACCGCTGATGATATAATTTGCCATTGCGTCCCTGCCAAAAAAAGGTTTGCCATCGTTTGGTTCGGGGGTGAGGCCGTCAGTCCATTCGTAATATTTTTCCGCAGTGGCACTGACGCCCTCTATGGTCTTAAGGTCATCATAAGTTGCGCCCGTTGCCTGCGCAAATTTATCCCAGTCCGTTTTATTCAGCATAAAAACTTCCGTGGATTTTGCAATCGGGAATATTTTTAATGATTTTTTCTGATCAAACCTGCCTTCTTCAATATAAGAGGGCACATATTGCTCTAATTCCTGCTCGGTAAAGTATTGGTTTAAATCAGCCGCTAGTCCAAGCTGATCCACTGCATAGGCAGTGTCGGAATATGCGGCAAAAATATCAGGTATTTCATCCGCCCCCACTTTTTTATTGGCGGCATCCATCACTTTTACCAGAAGATCACTTGTGCTGCCCTGATTGAATGCTTCTATGATAATTCCTTTTTCTTGTCCGACGGTTTCGTTGAATTCTGCAACCATATTATCAAAGGCGGTCTTTTGCGGACCGTTATAATAGTGCCACAATTCCAGTGAAACAGGATTATTTGGATCTAATTTTGGATTTGATGATGCTTGTGAACATCCGGCCGATAATGCGGCACATAGGAAGAGGACGAGTGAAAGTGCGATGATTTTATGAAATTTTCTCATGATGAGCCCCCAATAACGATATATTATAATATACCTATCTTATCATATTTTGCGCAAAAATAAAAGTGGAAGAAAATAGACTTTATGACAAAATATAGAAAAATATAGGGTTTACAAAAATATATAACCTGTGATATGATATTACACGAAAAGAAGAGAACAAGTTTCCTGAGGTGTGCGTAACGCTTTGTGTTTTAAACCCACATTCTAAATTCGGGAATCAGTCGTCTATACAGCGGTGTGCAAGTCCGTTACGTGCGGAAAGCCTAAAGCTGTAAGCGGGATACCCACCTGCCGTGAGGCGGGTTTTAGAATCAAGGCGTACGGCACTTTGGGGCATCTATAGCTAGCCGAATGGTGTAACGGTAACACTAACGACTCTGACTCGTTCATTTAAGGTTCGAATCCTTATTCGGCTGCCAATTTGAAAGGCCTTGCAAATCAGTTTGCAAGGCCTTTTTATTTTCTATTGGGTAAGATAGCGCATATTTGACAGATATCTGCCAACCATTTATTAAAATTAATTCGCATAAAACTTGAATTGCAGTTTATCAATATGCAAAGATCATGAGGAGGGAATGCTGGAATGAATCGATTGTATGAGATAGAAGAGGTGCATGGCCGGGAGATCATGGATTCGCGCGGAAATCCGACTGTAGAGGCGCAAGTAAGGCTCGCGTGCGGCGCAGTTGGGACAGCAAGCGTGCCTTCGGGCGCATCCACGGGCATGTTTGAGGCGCATGAGCTGAGGGACGACGACAAGAGCAGGTTTGGCGGAAAAGGCGTATTGATTGCCGTCAAAAATATTAACGAAAAAATTTCTGATGGAATCAAAGGGCTTGACGCATCCAAACAAATTGATCTGGATCAAGTGCTTATTAATCTCGATGGCACGCCCAATAAATCAGGTTTAGGCGCAAATGCCATTCTTGCGGTGTCGCTTGCAAATGCACGCGCCGCAGCAGCGGCGCAACAAGTGCCTCTTTATCATTACTTAGGCGGAGCGATGGCGCGGATATTGCCAGTGCCAATGATGAATATCTTAAACGGTGGAAAACATGCCTCCAATAACATTGACGTGCAGGAATTTATGATTGTTCCTGTAGGAGCGCCCAGTTTTCATGAGGCGCTTCGCTGGGGCGTGGAGGTTTATCATTTTTTAGGTGCTATTTTAAAGAGCAGAAATTTGTCAACCGCGGTTGGTGATGAAGGAGGATTTGCGCCCGATCTTGCAAGCGATGAAGAGGCGATTGAAACGATTTTGGAGGCAATCGCGCAGGCGGGTTATTCGACGGACGATATTGGAATTGCTCTTGATGCAGCCAGCAGCGAATGGTATGCGGACGGTCAGTATACTATGCTCAAAAAACACCGCCAGCTCAAAAGGGAAGAATTGATTTCGCATTGGAAATCCCTAAGCAATCAGTTCCCGATTTTGTCAATTGAAGATGGTCTTTCGGACAGGGATTGGGAAGGATGGGCCAGCCTGACAAGAGAAGTGCCTGTCCAGCTCGTAGGCGACGATCTGTTTGTAACCAACACAAAGCGTCTTGAAAAAGGAATCGGTATGGGGGCGGGAAATTCAATTCTGGTCAAAGTAAACCAGATCGGCACCTTGACGGAAACGTTCGAAGCTGTTCATATGGCAGAAAATGCAGGATATACGGCGATTATTTCCCACCGTTCCGGAGAAACGGAAGATACAAGTATTGCAGATATCGCAGTGGCAACCGGAGCCGGGCAAATTAAGACGGGCGCGCCATGCAGGACAGACAGGGTAGCAAAATATAATCGTCTTCTGCGTATCGAAGAGGCGCTGGGAGCAACGGCGGTCTATGCGGGATGGAGTGCATTTCACAAGAAATAATCTTTTGGAAAAATATTTTTATTATAAAAGCAGCACGAAAGAGCGCAGTTTGCACGGTTGCGCTCTTTTATTTAAACAAAATGATACTTTTATAGTCGCGGTTTACATTATTCTCTATTTGCTATATAATAAAAAACTATACTGTATGTTCGTTTTTTTATCATAATGTTTTTTAACGAACTCCAAAGCTTTTACAGAATACGATGGGAGAATTTTCATATGAAACTCAGCAAAAAGCTTTTACTCATTATTATTCCGATTTTGATTTTAGTATGTTCAGTGGCAATTTATTCCAAGCTGGACTCTACTGTGAAATACGCCAACAAGCAGGCGGAGCTTGAATTGGCGGCCAATGCGACGGATGTTGCGGCCAATGCCGGCGCTTATTTGGATCAATACAAAATTGTATTATCGGACTTTGCAGACGAGGCTGCCTTGAGAAATCCCTTTGCAGATAAAACGGCATTTGCGCAATATCTTGCAGCAAGGGCTGAAAAGTATCCGGACATTTTGAGTGTCTATATGGCAGCGCCCAATAATGATTATCTGGATTCATCATTCTGGACGCCTGAAGCCGGCTATGTTCCTACCGAGCGGGATTGGTACAAACAGGCCGCGCAGTCTGAAGAGGTGGTTGTTCTGGAGCCTTATATCGACGCAGATACAAAACAGAATATTATTTCCATTGCAAGAAAGGTCGAAAACAACGGGCAGATTTTAGGAGTGATCTCCTTTGACGTGTCCATTGACAGTATTGTAAACTTTATTCAGCAATCGGTGACGCAGGACGGTTCCTATTCTTTTCTGGTAAACAAGGATGGCAAAATCATTGCGCATCCGATCGATCAGTTTAAACCTGTAGGGGAAGAGCTTGCAACACTTACAGAAGTGGACAACGGGATTTATGCGCCGTTGCAGAGCCTTATGGATGGAACCGCAGACCATATAAAATTGACTGATTACGACGGTCAAGAGCGCATTATTACTGCGGTTGATGTTCCGGGGAATGATTGGAAAATTATCTCGACCTATTCCACACAAAGCATGAATCAGGAAATCGGTTCGGGGATGATCACGGGGATACTTGTATTCCTGTTTGCAATCATTGTTATTATCGTGGTGTTGGTTCTTTTTGCAAAAACATTCTTTACGCCCATTATGCAGGCGGCGGGGGTTTTGGAAGAGCTCTCAAACGGGAATCTGAACGTGGAGACCGGTCATATCAAAAACAACAGCTATGAAATCGATAAGCTGCTGCGTTCCATCCAAAAAACAACCAGCTCGATTAAGATGTATATTGAAGATATCGACAGGGTAACAAGCGAAATGTCGGACGGAAATTTTGCCGCGCAAACGGCACAGGAGTATATAGGAAATTATAAGGAAATTGAGACTTCGCTTTCCCGTCTGGGCAGGGAAATGTCAAGTACGATCAAGCAAGTGGAAGCGGCTGTGGAGCAGTTCTTTTCGAGCAGCGGACAGGTGGCAAGCGGAGCGCAGGCATTGGCGCAGGGGGCGACAGAGCAGGCAGCCTCTGTGCAGGAGTTATCTGCGGTGATTGCCAGCATGCAGGATCAATTCAGGCGCACAGGGGAAAGTATTACAAAAATTACAGACGATACAGGCGTAGTGGAAACGGGTATTCAGTCTACCTACAGTCAAATGCAGACCTTGATGAATGAGATTCATCAGGTCAATGCGGAATCTGCGGAGATCAGCAAAATAATCAAAACGATTGAAGATATTGCATTCCAAACCAATATTCTCGCGTTGAATGCCGCGGTGGAGGCAGCTAGGGCAGGCGCTGCGGGCAGCGGCTTTGCGGTGGTTGCTGACGAGGTAAGAAATCTAGCAGGTAAGTCGACGGAGGCCGCAAAAAATACAGCGACGCTGATCGAAAGCACGGTTCAATCGATCAATAATATGGCGCAGAGCGCTGAGGCGACGGTCAACACAATGGATACGATCAATTCAACCACAAAGAATGTCGCAAGCGATGTGCGCGAAATTTCTCAAACTGTGGAGGAAGAGGCGGATACAATGCAACAGATCGTAACGAGCGTTGACCAGATTTCTACTGTGGTTCAAACAACCTCGGCGACAAGCGAGGAATCCGCTGCGGCGAGCGAGGAGCTTTCTTCACAGGCACAGATTTTAAGCAGCATGGTGTCTAAATTCCGCGTCAGGCAGGATACGCCTGAGTAAACAGTCATTCCTCCGCATAGAGGAAACCATAGAGGGCAAGGCATACCGGTGATTCGGATTTGAATTGTCCTCTTTCTTTTGTCTTCGCAATCTGCACCTGTGAAGCCGACAACTTTTTTTGGCGGAATGTTGCTTAAACAATATATATTTGATAAAATATAAAAGTTAAGTTTTAGAATTTCAAGGAGGCAATTGTCAATGTCTGCACTGATGGAAATAACAATTGGAGATTTATTGGAGAAACAGGCAACGTTGTATCCTGATCAGGATGCTGTTGTTTCGCCATATCTGGATGTACGGTATACCTATAAACAGTTTAATGAACTGACAGACCTTGTCGCGCGCGGGTTTATGGGAATGGGAATCCAAAAAGGAGATAAAGTCTCCATTTGGGCAAGCAATTATCCTGAATGGATCATAACCCAGTTTGCGACTGCAAAGATGGGGGCGGTTTTGGTTACGGTCAATACCAATTATAAGCAGTTTGAGCTGGAATATCTGCTCAAGCAGAGCGACACCATGACGCTGATCATGATGGAAGGCGTGAAGGGTAACAATTATGTGGATCATATCAACGGCCTTTGTCCGGAACTCAAGACAAGCAAGCCGGGTGAACTTTCGTGTGAGAAGCTGCCTTTTCTTAAAAACGTGATTTTCCTGGATCAGGAACGGCATCCCGGCATGTTCCTGTGGGAGGATATTCTGACTTTCGCCGATAAAGTGTCGCAGGAAGAGCTGACCGCGAGAAAAAAAGAACTCGATATTCATGACGTCATCAATATGCAATATACTTCAGGAACGACAGGTTTTCCCAAAGGCGTTATGCTGACTCACTATAATCTGGTCAATAACGGCATGGCAATCGGTGATTGCATGAAGTTTACGCATAATGACATTCTGTGCATTCCGGTTCCTTTATTTCATTGCTTTGGCTGCGTTCTTGGCGTAATGGCGTCTTACACCCACGGCGCGACGATGGTATTGATTGACCACTTTAATCCTGTAAAGGTTATGAATGCAATCCAGATGGAGAAATGCACGGCGGTGCACGGCGTACCGACCATGTTTATTTCCATGCTCGATCATCCTGATTTTAAAAAGTATGATTTTTCCACACTGAGAACCGGCATTATGGCTGGGTCTCCCTGCCCGATTGAGTTTATGAAACGGGCCGTTTCGGATATGAATATGAGCGAAATTACGATTACTTACGGTCAGACGGAAGCGTCTCCCGCGATGACAATGACCACAACGGACGATCCGATCGAGGTGCGTGTTGCGACTGTTGGCAAGCAGATTCCGGGCGTGGAAGTGAAAATTGTCGATCCTGAAACGGGTGAAGACGCGCCGTTTGATGTGCAGGGAGAGATTGTCGGACGTGGATATAATATCATGAAAGGATATTATAAGATGCCCGAAGCAACGGCACAGGCCGTTGACGAGGATGGATGGCTGCACACAGGAGATCTTGGCACAATGGACGAGAACGGCTATTTTAAAATAACAGGCCGTTTGAAAGATATGATTATCCGCGGAGGGGAAAACATTTATCCGCGCGAAATTGAAGAATTTCTCTACACAAACGATAAAGTGCGCGATGTGCAGGTAATCGGCGTGCCGGATAAACGTTATGGCGAAGAAGTACTGGCATGCATCATTTTAAAAGACGGTGTATCCGCGACAGAAGAAGAAATGATCGAATTTGTAAGAGACGGATTATCAAGATTTAAATCGCCCCGCTATATTCGCTTTGTGGAAGAATTCCCCATGACGGCAAGTGGGAAAATACAGAAATACAAAATGCGCGAATGGGCGATTGAAGTATTGGATCTGAAAGACGCTGCCAAAATAGAGACAGCATAAAGGAAAGATAAATACAATGAGTATGCCTGATAAAATAGCAGTTCATAATTTATTCGGAATAGAAGGGCTGGATATCGCATGGTATGGAATTTTGATTGCGTGTGGTATCGTGCTGGGGGTTCTTGTAGCGGTGCTTGAAGCAAAGCGCAGGGGCTATACGTCGGAGCTTTTGATTGATTTTATGATTCTGGCGCTCCCGCTATCTATTGTTGGCGCGCGTATCTATTATGTGGCGTTTGAATGGGAATATTATTCACAGCATCTGGATGAGATTATTGCGGTATGGAATGGCGGAATTGCTATCTATGGCGCGTTGATCGGCGGTATTATCGCGGCGCTCATTCTTGCGAAGTGGCGTAAATTTCCATTGGGACGTCTTCTTGACATCTGTGCGCCGGGTCTTATTTTGGGGCAGGCAATCGGCAGATGGGGAAATTTTGTCAATCAGGAAGCCTATGGGCTTGTGATTAACGATCCCAACCTGCAATTTTTTCCTTACGGCGTGTTTGCACAGGCGGACGGGCAATGGCATCTGGCTACATTTTTCTATGAAAGCGTCTGGGATTTGGGCGTACTGGCGCTGCTGCTGTGGTATGCGCGCAAAGCAAAGCACGATGGAAATGTTTTTGCGATGTATTTGATCGCTTATGGAATCGGAAGGTTTTGGATTGAAGGAATCCGCGTGCAGACGCTCGAGCTTGCTCCGGGAATTCCTGTATCACAGTTCTTGTCGGTTGTACTCATTGCAATCGGCGCGGTTTATCTGATTGTGATGCGTAAGCGTAACAAACCAAATGCCCTTTATGAAGGAAAATATTGCAGAGATGCAAAGGCTGAAGCAAAAGAAGCCTGATTTTCATGACGAAAAAAGCGGAAATGTTTTTCCGCTTTTCATTTTATTAAAAAGATTAGGTAGGTGTTATTCTTGAGAAATCTCACAATGCTGACAGACCTATACCAGCTTACAATGATGTATGGGTATTATAAGGCAGGAAGGCACAAAGATAAAGCAGTCTATGATCTCTTTTTCAGGCGGCAGGGGGATGAAACCAATTATGCCGTATGCGCGGGACTCGAGCAGGTGATTGATCTGATCAACAATTTGCGCTTTGAAGAGGAAGACATTCAATATTTGTGTTCTTTGAATTTGTTCGATGAAGAGTTTATAGAGTATTTGCGGGAATTTCGCTTTACAGGAGAAATTTACGCAATTCCTGAGGGGACTGTCGTATTTCCAATGGAACCGCTCGTGCGTGTGTGTGCGCCCATCAGTGAGGCGCAGCTCATAGAGACGGCGCTTCTCAATATTGTAAACCATCAGACACTGATCGCCACAAAAGCGAGCAGGGTTGTTTATGCGGCACAGGGAGATGCGGTGCTGGAGTTTGGATTGCGCAGAGCGCAGGGACCGGATGCCGGCATCTATGGCGCAAGAGCCGCGATTATCGGGGGATGCACCTCTACTTCTAATGTATTAACGGCACAAATGTTTGGCGCAACAGCGGCGGGAACGCACGCGCACAGCTGGGTGATGAGTTTTCCGGATGAGTTGACTGCTTTTCGTGCCTATGCAAATACATTCCCCAATGGATGTTTGTTACTTGTGGACACTTATGATACGCTTAAAAGCGGCATTCCCAACGCAATCACAGTTTTTCGTGAGTTGAGGGAAAAGGGACATGAGCCGCTTGGAATCCGTCTTGATTCAGGAGATCTTGCGTATCTTTCAAAACGCGCACGCAAAATGCTCGACGATGCGGGGTTTGAAAACGCGAAAATATCTGCTTCTAGCGATCTCGACGAGTATACGATTGCGGATTTAAAGCAGCAAGGTGCTAAAATAGATGTGTGGGGCGTTGGGACAAGGCTGATCACAGGACATGATCATCCGGCGCTGGGCGGTGTTTACAAACTTTGCGCCAATGTGGTGGATGGCGAAATGGTTCCCAAGCTCAAAATCAGTGAAAACGTATGGAAAATCACAAATCCGGGTATTAAAAAGATCAAACGTATTTATGGGAAAACGGACCATATGGCAATTGCGGACCTCATTATGCTGGATTCGGAAGAGATTGATGAAACGCAGCCTCTCACCATTTTCGATCCGATTGAAACATGGAAGAAAATGACGATCACGGATTATGAATTGAAAGATTTGCTGGTTCCCGTTTTTATGGACGGAAAGCAGGTATATGAATCTCCCTGCTTAAAAGAAATACAGGAATATGCGCGCAGGGATATGGCTTCTTTCTGGGATGAATTTAAGCGGATTAAGCGTCCGCATCTTTATAAGGTAGACCTGTCGGATGGATTATATAATCTCAAAAAAAAGCTGCTCAATGAAAAGAAATAGATAAAATAACAAAAGAAGGGCGCAAAACAAACGTCCTTCTTTTTTTGATTGGCGAACTGAGATCAGAAAATCTATTGACAAATAGAATCATCCATGTTATAAAATATATAACAGGGTAAACGGTAACCCTGCACTTCCGACAACCAATTGATTTTTACTCAAGAAAGGCTTTGTAAGATGTCCGACAGCAAACGTGTTACGATAAGAGATATATCGGAGCGGCTTGGTATATCGGTTACTACGGTCTATAAGGCCTTAAACAATAAACCCAAAGTGGGTAACGAACTGCGGGAGAAAATAATTAAAGCTGCAGAAGAAATGAATTATGTACCAAACAGAGTTGCACAGGCGCTTGCGCGCGATGTACTGAGTATTGCGGCAATCATTCCAAGGCATCCGCCGCAGTTTATGAAATATGTGGAAGGCGGCGTGCGTGAAGCGCTTGACGAACTAAGAGATTTCAATGTAACTGGAATTGTCGAAGTAGTGGATGACGCAGAAGACACGAAACGCGCATGGAAAGAACTATATAAACGCAATGTTTCGGGCATTGTTTCTTGTTTTAACCAGTATAATAATGGAATCTCTGAGATTATTCATGACATGCAGGGGTTTAATATCCCGGTTGTGGCAATCTCCACCTCGCCAATCGACAACATGCATTGCATTGGAGAAGTAGTCTCCAACGGAGATGTGCTCGGCAGAATGGCAGGACAGTTTTTGAGGATGATTTCAGGACCCGATACACCGGTTGTATGTATGATTCCGGATTTAAGCGTTAATATTCATGTCAAGTGCGTGCAGGCATTTAAGGATGAATGCGCAATCAGGGGACTTGATTTCAAAGGATTGTTTTTTTCAGGATATGAGTATGAAGAGACATATCGAATGACGCAGAAAATGCTCGATCTTAAGCTCGACATCGAAGGGATATATGTAGGCTCTGCAAACGCATATCCTGTTTGTCAATGCGTGAAAGATTACGGACTAACCAAGAAAGTTAACATCATAGGGCAGGATTTATATCCTGAACTTGCGCAGTGCATCAAAGAAGGAATGCTTACGGCAAGCTTATTTCAAAATCAATATGAAAATGCAAAAAGAAGTGTAAAGACTTTATTTCATTATCTATCAGATCCACAAGGGGGATTCCGTTCCTCTTATTATAGGCCTGAACTAATTTTGCAGGCGAACCTTGACATTTACGATGGCATGTATTAGCAAAAGCGACGACACACCAACGCCAGTTAAACATATGGTGTATGGGAGGCCAGATATTCTAAACCCGAGAGGGTAAACGTTAATCCGAAAAACAGAGAATAGTTGATTCTATTCCAGAATAATCTTTGGGTTATTTTGGGCCTGTTTCTGATACAAATTTTTTCATGGAAGGAGAATAGGAAAAGTGGAAATTACAGGAAAAAAAGTGGAGGCGTTTCTCTGGACGCAAAGGTTCAGCCTGGAGGATAAAGTCGCGATCATTACGGGGGCGGGCAGCGGGCTTGGGAAAGAAGTAGCCAAAGGGATGGCGATGAGCGGCGCGATTACCGTTTTGGCGGATCAAAATGAAGCGGCGGTGTCAGGCCTGGCAAAAGAATTAACCGCCGCCGGACTCAGAGCGATCTCAAGGCAAATCGATGTAACAAATATTGAGCAAGTAAAAAATCTGACCAATGAGATTTATGATACATATGGAAAGATTGATGTATTGGCAAATATCGCAGGGATTGCAAAAAGGATGCCGACAGAAGATTTTGACGAGGATGCTTTTGATAGAATTATTGACGTTAACTTAAGGGGCAGCTTCCTGATGCTCAAATATGTGGGGCAGAAAATGCTTCAGCAGGGGAAGGGGAGTATTATTAATTTTGGATCAATTGCCTCTGTTGTCGCGAATCCGGAGAGCATAGGTTATAGCTGCAGCAAAGGTGGCGTTGCCCAGCTTACAAGGACAGCGGGAGTGGAATGGGCCAGCCGCGGCGTGCGTGTAAACGGAATTATTCCGGGAACATTTTTTACACCGCTATTAAAGCAGTGCATTGATAACGAGCCGGATTATGGTGAAACAATGCTCAGGCGCTATCCAATCGGGCGTTTTGGGGATCCGGAAGAAATTGTTGGAGCATGTATTTATCTGGCCTCTGATGTCTCCAGCTATACGACGGGTCACCTTTTGGCTGTAGACGGCGGATGCACGGCATTCTGAAGAGAGGAAAAAAGTATGAAGATGAAAGCACAAAGACTGTATGGGCCAAAAGATTTACGCTGGGAAGAAATTGACGTGCCGGAATTAGGGTCGCATGACGTGCGGATCCGTGTAAAATATTGCGGTGTGTGTGGTACGGATTACGCAATCTATTCAGGGGAGACCAGTTTTTATGAGGCTGGGTTGGTTCGCACGCCGATGACATTAGGCCATGAATATTCAGGCATTATTGATGGGGTTGGCAGTGAAGTAAGCCGGTTTCAGGTTGGAGACCGTGTTATTTCAGATACAGGAATTTCCTGCGGAATTTGCGAAAACTGCCTGAATGGGGATTATCTGCAATGCAAAGAGATGCAGGCGGTAGGAACAATCAAATGCAAGGATGGAGGATATGCAGAATATACGGTGATGCCGGAACGCCATGTTTTTCACTTGCCTGACTCGGTGGGCTTTCAGGAAGGCGCGCTTTGTGAGCCGATTTCCACAGCATTATACTGCGTTCTGCGTCCGAATGTATCGATCGCGGATACCGTTATGATCATCGGAAACGGGCCAATTGGTCTTTCTGCGGTTTCCATGGCAAAGCTTCGCGGAGCGGCAAAGATAATACTGTGCGGAAGAAAAGATTTTAAATTGGATATAGGAAAACGGCTGGGCGCGGATTATCTGGTCAATATGACCAAAGAAGATATGGAGGCCCGTGTTATGGAATTAACCGGCGGGCAAGGAGCCGATGTCGTCATAGAAGCGTCAGGGTCGGAAGACATGCTGCATTCTTCATTGCGGTGTGTGGCGGGCAATGGCAGGGTTTGCCTTGTTGCCTTTTACGAAAAAAAGATTGGTGATCTGGATGTAGATAAATTGGTTTTGGGGAATATTGATCTGATCGGCTCCATGGGAAGTCCGAATATGGCACCGCTTGTATTGGAGTTAATGCAGGAAAAAAAGGTGGACTGTCTTTCCATGATTACCGCAACTTATCCACTTAAGCAGGCAGAGCAGGCACTCATTGATTCCAAACAAAAAAGCGCTGAGCATATCAAAATTCTTCTGGAAGTATAAATTTCTTTACAATAAAAAAATAATAAAAGGAGGAAATGAAAATGAAAAAAATTCTCTCTCTTGTGCTTGTGGTATCTCTGATCTTGGTTTTTGCGGTGGGATGCGCTTCCAATGCCCCCGCGCCGGTCGAAAACTCCGCAGCCGCTGATCCAAAGGCGGCGGAAGCGCCCGCGTCGGCTGATGCACAGGCGACGGAAGCGTCAAAAGGAGGAGACTTTAATCCTGCTGATTATCCGTTAGGGCTATGCCATATCCTAAAGACGCATCCTGTAGTGCAGATCATGGAGGCGGGATTTATCGATAGGGCAGATCAATTGGGATATCCGAATTATCTCTATATGCCGGATGACGGAGATTCGGCAAAGGCATACTCTCTTGCGGAAGCGGGCGTAACCCAGCATGGCATCAAAGGTATGGTTCAATATATTTTTGACGAAGGCACCGCTCTTTATACGCAAAAGTGGGCTGATATGGGAATTGCAGTTGTGTCTGCCCATACTTATATTGCGGAAGAAGATAAGGATCAGTGGCCGGGATTGCTTGCCTGGGCAGCGTGCTCTGCGGAAGAATATGGGCGCAAGGCAGCCCAGGCCATCGGTGAGCAGGTTGGCGGAAAAGGCGTTGTAGCTGTAACGGAAGGCGGATTCAACGTAACGGAAGATGCCGCTGCGGCCGCATTTATTGATGAGATGGGCAAATCTTATCCAGACATCACTGTGTTAGAACCTCAGGAGGAAGGCTATGATACCCCCACGGCGATTCAGCGTGCAACGGCAATCATTCAGGCAAATCCGGATATTGTAGGAGCATTTTCGACCACGGGCGCGGGCCCGTCCACTTGGGCCGGTGCAAGGGAAAATACCGGAAAAGATATTTGCATCATCTCAATGGATTATAGTGAAACAAATCTCGATCTGGTGAAAAATGGCAAAGTATATGCCCTTGTGGCACAACCGCTTTATGACGAATTCGCATTCGCCGTAGACCTTTTGGATAAACATTTTAAGGGAGAAAGCTATGAGTGGGCAAATGTACTGGATGCGCCGCTGATCACCACAGAAAACGTAGACGATTACTATGATTTGATCAAAAAAGTAAACGAAATCATGAAAAACATCTGACGCATAAAGTTGACCGGAGAGGGCGGAAGCGGAACCCCCGCCCTCTTAAAAAAGGAAAGGAAGCGGGAATATGGCTGAATATGTTTTGGAAGCAATTGATATCACAAAAGAATTCCCAGGCGTGAAAGCTTTAAGCCATGTCACGCTCAGGACAAAAAAGCATGAAGTACTAGGTTTGATTGGTGAGAACGGCGCCGGAAAATCAACCATTCTGAAAACGATCAACGGAATTTATAAAGACGGTACATTTGAAGGCGAAATTTTGATCAACGGAAAAAAAGTATCTTTCAAATCACCGCATGATGCGCTATTGCAGGGCATCGGCTATGTGCCGCAGGAAATCAACGTGATGGATGACCTCACGGTGGCTGAAAATATTTATGTCGGACATTTAAAGGGCAATGAAAAGAAAACCGTAAATCAGAATGATTTGGTGCGGAAGGCAGCAGCGTTTTTAAAAGAAAACAAAATTGAGCTTGAGGCATCTACGCACGTAAATTTGCTTTCTGTAGGACAAAAGCAGTTGATGATGATTGCAAGGGCGTTGTCGTGGAATCCAAGCGTCCTGATCCTCGATGAGCCAACGACAGCCCTTTCGCAGGATGATGTGGAAAAGTTGTTTGTAATTATCAATAACTTAAAGGAAAAGGGAACAAGCGTAATTTTTGTAACGCATAAGCTGGAAGAAATTTTTGCGTTGACAGACCGGGTAACGATATTGCGTGACGGAACGCTGATTGAGACATACGAAAAAAAGGATTACGATAAAGACACGATTATTTCAGCTATGGTAGGAAGAAAAATTACGAATCTTTATCCAACTAGGTCAAGTAAGATAGGCAATGAAGTGTTGAGGGTGGAGAATCTTACGGTAGAGCACCCGCAAATACAGAACAGGACCTTGATTCGCGACGTTAGTTTTTCTGTGAAAGAAGGGGAAGTGCTGGGAATTGCAGGGCTTGTCGGCGCGGGAAGAACAGAAACTTTGAGTGCGATTTTTGGGCAATACCCTTTAAAATCAGGAAAAATATTTTTAAATCAAAAGCAAATTAGAATACGTAATGAAGCGGATGCTATCAAAAACGGGATCAGTTATGTCACAGAAGATCGCAAAGAAGGCGGGTTATTGATGCTGGGCGATATCAAAACAAATATTGTGCTCAGCAATCTGAAAGGGATCAGTACCGGCCTCTTTTTGAATAAAAAAAAGGAGGAACAGTCGGCGACGGATTATATGGAAAGGCTTAGCATCAAAGCGCCGACTTATAAAGCCATGGTGGCAAATCTTTCCGGAGGAAATCAGCAAAAGGTGGTCCTTGCAAAGAGCATAAACACAAATCCAAAAATTTTAATGCTTGATGAGCCGACAAAAGGAATTGACGTCGGTTCCAAAAATGAAATTTATTTAATGATCAACGAATTGGCGGCAATGGGAATCGCGATTATTATGGTTTCTTCGGAATTACCTGAAATATTGGCAATGTGCGACAGGTTTGTGGTGATGGCACATGGAACCGTGGTAGGAGCGCTTGATAAATCAGAAGCCACACAGGAAGCTGTCATTGCAAGATGCTTTGCGTAAGGAAAGGGGCATAATAATATGGAAACGACTAAGAATTATGATGGTAAAAACGTAAAACAGATAAACCCGTTGCGCAAAGTGTTTGAATTGCAGGAAATTACAGTGATTGTGCCGTTTATTGTGCTTTGTGTGGTTGCGGTGATTTTGAATCCGGTTTTTGTCAATCCAAATAATATCGTGGCCATGGCAAAAATGATGGCGCTCTACGGTTTTCTGGCAATCGGCCAGACATTTATCATTATTGTAGATGAGATCGATATTTCTGTTGGGTCTATGTGCGCGCTTGGAACCATGTTTTTCGCTTTTTTATTGAAATTTGCAGAGTTATACTGGCAGGTAGCGTTAATTCTGGTTTTTGCTTTAACCATCGGGCTGTCCTTAATCAACGGATTATGTGTTGTGAAGCTGAAAATGCCGGCCTTTATTGTTACGATTGCGATGCTTTATGTATGCAAGGGAGCAGCCCGAGCGCTCACAAACGCAAAACCGATCAGCATTGTAAACGCTCCGGGGGCGCGCGGTTTTATTGAATTTGGAACTTCTCCCGTTGCGGGGGGGCTTGGATGGGCGTTTCTATTTTTTGTAGCGTTTATTATCATTGCGCAGCTTGTTTTGAAAAAAACGGCGTTCGGCAGGAAGGTATATGCGACAGGCGACAGCCTTCCTGCCGCAAGAAACTCAGGCATCAATACAGATCGCATTAAGATCGCCACTTATGTGATCAGCGGCTTTATGGTAGCTGTCACCAGCATGTTTTTGCTTGGGCGGGAGGTGAACGCAAATCCGAATACGGGAGACGGATGGGAGATGCAGATTATTGCGGCCTGTGCGATTGGCGGGGTCAGTATGATTGGCGGAGCCGGCTCTATGATTGGTACATTTTTTGGAGTCGCGATGATGGCAGCCATGCAGAATGTATTGAATATGCTTGCGGTAAATTCGAACTGGCAGAGCGTTGTAATGGGAATTATAATTGTAGCGGCAGTCGTTTTTGATGTGTTGCGCCGCAATAAAAAATTCGGCAGGCAGAGCTAAGGGAGGCAAACTATGAATGGAGTTATGAAAAAGTCTTTTGTCGGCAAAATAAGCCGGCAGCAGGAATTCGGCGTTATATTGATATTGATTGGAATCGTAGCATTTTTTTCCATACTTAAGCCGGCATTTTTGTCGCAGGAAAATATCTATTCGTTGCTGAAGACCCTTGCTTTTACAGGAATCGTAGCTGTTGGTGAAACGTTGATTATCCTCTCGGGAGACATCGATATCTCCGTAGGGTCTACGGCAGGCCTGGGAGCAATTGTCTCCACTTCCATGATGATGGAATATAATTGTTTTGGAATGCTGGGCACAGGAGCGGAATGGTTTGGAGTATTGCTGTGCATTATCATTGCGGTTTTGATTTGTTCCATTGTTGGTATTGTCAATGCTGTCTTAATCGTAAAAATCAAGTTGCCTGCTTTCATTGCCACAATCGCAACGCTATATTCCGTGCGCGGAATCGTGAATGTAATTACAAATGGTGTTCCGGTCTTTCCGCTGCCGGAAACATTTATGGATGGACTCGGCCCTGCGCAAATCAGGCTGTCTTCAGCAGGCGGACTTTCCTTTTCTTTCCTGTTTTTCATTGGCATGGTTGTTTTGTTTGAATTTTTATTGCGTAAGACAGTATTTGGGAGAAATATTTATGCAACCGGAAGCAACATCGACGTTGCGCGACTTGCCGGAATCAATACCAATAAAGTGCGTTTTATGAATTTTATCATCACGGCAATGCTGGCGGGTTTTTCCGGAATTTTGGTTGCGGCCTTTACCAAGCAGGGGTATCCTCCGATTGGAAATAGCTGGGAGCTCCAGGTCATTGCGGCGACTGTGATCGGCGGAATCAGCTTAAAAGGCGGGACCGGGTCTGTCATTGGAACCATGGTGGGGGTGTTGATTATCAATTCTCTCAATACAGGGCTTGTAATGCTTGGAATCAATACCTTCATCCAAACGTCTATTCAAGGTATTATGATTCTTGCGGCAGTTTATATCGATGTTCTCAGAAAAAACAGAAAAATCAAAACATGATTCATGGGAAGGGCTGGCAATATGAAAAGAATGAAAATCCGGTTCGCAGTTTTAATCATAGCCATACTGAGCGCGGTTTTCTTTGCGGGGTGTGTCAAAGTGCCGGTGACCATTGAAGACAGTGAAATTGATGCGGCGGTGCGCAAGGAACTTGGACTTTCTCAAGAGGCAGTAATTTCTCATCAGGATCTTGATCAGGTAAAAGAGCTTGCGGTGGTGATGGAAGGCCGGCAGACAGCGCTTGAGGATATATCAAAGCTCAAAAATCTGGAACTATTAATGGTGGCAGGTGCGCGGATCGAAAATTTCACGCGGTTGAAAGGACTGGATCGGTTGAAGGATATCGCTGTTTTCGAATCCTATGTGAATGATACGGCAGGACTTGATACCCTTCCTGCACTCACGCGCCTTACTTTTTCCGCAACCGCGGTGGAGGATACCACGACATTGTCAAAATTGGAATATCTGGAATATCTTGCCATGCCGGCGGCGGGGATTGATCAGCTTGAGATTGTCAGAAATTTGACAAATTTAAAACATCTGTCCGTACCATATAATACAATTCGGGATATTTCAGTGATTTCTGAACTCAAAGAATTGGAAGAATTCAATGCGGAGTATAATTTTATAGAAGATATTTCTGCGCTTGGCGGAGCGCCAAAACTGGAAAAAGTAATTCTGGATAACAACGCAATCAAAGATATCAGCGTGTTTGATTCTTTTGAAAAGATGGATTCCATCTATCTGCGTGGGAATCCGATTGAAGACGGTTCGCCGCTTGA
This sequence comes from uncultured Christensenella sp., assembly GCA_964592155.1. Classification (GTDB taxonomy): domain Bacteria; phylum Bacillota; class Clostridia; order Christensenellales; family Christensenellaceae; genus Christensenella. The sequence goes on along the minus strand of CAZQDA010000002.1, from coordinate 45,413 downwards.
CCGTATTGAATGTAGCGATATTCTAAGATAATAAGCATAAGGGGGATAATTATGAATTCAAGGCAGCGGGTAAGACTCGCAATCAATCACCAGGAGCCGGACCGTGTTCCCATGGATCTGGGGGGATCGCGCGTAACGGGAATCCACATAGATGAATATTGTGAATTGGCAAGATATTTTGGCATTGATATTTTTCCGTCAAAGGTATATGATCCGTGGCAAATGCTTGCACGTCCGGATCTGTTGATGTCAAACTGTTTAAAATCCGATGTGATTGTATTGGAAAATTATTCGGAAGCATTTGGGCTTAGGAATGACGAGTGGAAGTTCTGGACGACATTTGCAGGCAATAAGGTGTTGATTTCAGGAGATTATTGTCCGGTGGAAGACGAAAAAGGTTATCTGCATATTCAGGATAAATCAGGAAAAAATATCGCAGTCATGCCGAAGGGGGGGCTTTATTATGATAATGAAATTCCAACCGAAATGACAGGAACGATTTCCAAGATGGATCCTGAAAAGTGGAAAAAATCGATTCCGCTCTATACGCAGGAAGAGCTCAGACATATGGAAAACAGCGCAAAAGCGCTGTATCACTATACGGAGCTTTCCATTTGCGGGACGTTTCTTAAGGGTGGACTTGGCACAAACGCTCTTTTCGCAGGACATACAATCTGTGACTGGCTGTGCGTGCTGATGTTGGAAAAAGGATATGCAAACGAAATTTTGGAAGCAACCGCAAGAAGGGCGATCGAAAATCTGGAACTATATCTGCAAGCTGTAGGAAATTATATTGATACACTCCTGCTTTCAGGTACAGACTATGGAACGCAAAATGGGGAGCTGTTTGATCCTGATATCTTCAAGGAGTTGCATGTGCCAAATTACAGGCTAATGACTGATTATATCCATGCCAATAGTGAAGCGAAGGTCATGATGCACAGCTGTGGATCCATTTACCACATGATCGAACATATCATAGCGGCAGGAATTGACATACTGAATCCGGTTCATGTCAGTACGCAAAATATGGATCCGGAACGGTTAAAGCGAGAGTTTGGAGATCGAATTGTGTTTTGGGGAGGAGCGGTTGATACGCAAACGGTATTGCCGAATGGAACTCCGGAAGAAGTCGCGCGACAGTGCGTGGAGAGAATCAAAATTTTTGCGCCGGGAGGGGGTTTTATTTTTACGCCTGTACATAATTTACAATATGGGGTTCCCCCGGAAAATGTGGAATCCATGATCAGAGCAGTTACAGAATATGGAGCATATCCTGTTTAACCTTTCCCTCAATAAAAAGACCGCCGGTAATCTTAAAGTCAGAACCGGCGGTCTTTTCGTTTGCTCCGGTACTTGTGATAGGGGTGTGAATATGCTATAGTTTTAATAAAGAATCACGCTTGGAAGGGTAGCGGAAGCAGATGAGTTTTTTCTTGAATATCTATTCATTTTTAGTGTATAATGGTAACTGAATTATTGATGAGAAGTGAGGCTTGTATGCTGAAATTTGGGATTTATACAAACGCGAGTAAGGATCCGGAGCTTACTGTAACGCGGAAAGTAATCGAAACGTTCCATGCGGAAGGCTGCGAGGTCTGCTATGATGACGGTACGGCGGAATTGCTGGGCATTTCGGATTATACCGATGCCTCGGAAGCGGATGTACTTTTCATTCTGGGTGGAGATGGCACGATTCTTCGCGCTGCACGAAAGTATGTTTCCCACGGCACGGCGCTTGTCGGAGTCAACATCGGGCATCTGGGATTTATGAGTGAAATCAATCTGCCGGATGTTCGCAGCATGATTGGGCGCATCAAGGCGGGTGATTATGTTTTTGATGAGCGTATGATGATGCAGGCAAAAATAAACGGCAGTGGAAAATCTTTTATTGCGCTGAATGACTTTGTGATCACGAAGGAAAACAGGACGCGCATGGCGCAGATGGATCTTTATGTAAACGGCAATCTTGCGGAGCTTTATAATGGCGACGGATTGATTATTGCAAGCCCCACGGGCTCGACGGCTTATGCGCTTGCCGCAGGAGGGCCGATTATCGCGCCGAATGTAAATTGCTTCCTCATCACGCCGCTTTGCTCACACTCCCTTTATGCGCGCAGCATCGTCACCCGCTACAGCGATACCATTATGGTAAAGCCGCATGCGGGAGAAACTGATATCACGATTTGCGCAGATGGTCAGGAGACCGAATATTTAAGTGACGAGGACGAGGTTGTCATTCAAAAATCAGTGCTCAAGGCGCGTTTTTTGCGTATTAATAACGACAGGTTTTTCCCACAATTAAAGGATAAACTGGCGCAATGGAGCATTACGAAAAAGTAGGGGTAGATTCATGAAATCCAAGAGACAAAACAAAATCTTAGATCTGATTGAAAACAATGAAGTCGAAACGCAGGAGGATCTTGTAGCGCTTTTAAACGAGGCGGGGTTCAAGGTGACGCAGGCGACCATTTCGCGTGACATTAAAGAGCTCCAGCTTATTAAAGTTCAGTCTTCCTCAGGCGCGTATAAATATGCAGTCAATAAAAAAAACAAAAGCAATGATCTGGATATCATGATGAGGATTTTTAAGGATACGGTATTGTCAGTGGATGTGGCAATGAATCTGGTGATAATCAAAACTCTTTCCGGAAGCGCAAATGCGGCTGCCGAGGTAGTGGATAGCATGCACTATCCAGGCGTGGTGGGAACTCTGGCGGGGGATAATACGATTTTTATCGCCACGACTTCAGAACAAACGGCGGAAGAGATATCAGAACGGTTGTTGAAGATTGTAAATAAATAAGGAAAACGGCTCATAGTATGATACATAGCCTATTGGTGCGCAATATTGCGCTAATTGATGAACTGAATATAGAATTTTCAGATGGGCTCAATGTGCTTTCCGGCGAAACCGGCGCAGGAAAATCCATTGTTGTTGACTCAATGAATCTGCTGCTTGGCGAAAGAGCAGACAGGGATCTGATTCGTTCCGGCCAGGAAAAGGCGCATGTGGAGGCAGTGCTCTATATTGACAGCTCTGCTTTTGAAGCTTTTTTTGAAGAAAACGGGCTGGAATGCTCAGATGAATTGATTTTGTCGCGTGATTTGTCTTCCAATGGCAAAAATGTTTGCAGGGTCAATGGAACGGCGGTGAATCTCGCAACGCTAAAAGCGCTTACCGATAAAATGATTGATTTGCACGGCCAGCATGAGCATCAGTCGCTTCTCTATGCCAAAAACCACCTTTCCTTTATCGATAATTATTGTAAGGATCAAATTAAGCCTTGCAAAGAGAAGATTTCAGGACTTTATGAACGTCTGAAAGAGATGGAATCACAGCTTGCAGATATCGGTGGAGATGAAAAGGAACGGGTGCGCAGTATGGATTTGCTTTCTTTCCAGATACAGGAAATCGAAGAAGCGCAATTATCAGCAGGCGAGCGGGATGCCTTGAAAGAAGAACGCGATCGCTTAAACAATGCGCAATCCATTGCCAAGGCATTAAGCAATGGATATACAGAATTGTATCTTGGAGGCGAAGAGGGGGGGAGCGCACTCTCTTTGGTGCAGCATACAGCGGCTGAGCTTGCCAGAATTTCAGGATATGATCTGCAATATCAAAAAACGCTGGAGCGCATACAGGAAGCCGCATACATTCTGGAAGAGTGTGCGCACGATCTGCGGGATTATTCGGAAAGCGTTGTGTTTGACGGACAGCGGCAGGAAGAAATTGAAGAGAGGATTGAATTCATCCATACGCTCGCCAGAAAATATGGAAATACGGAAGAAGAAATACTCGCTTATTGTGAAGAGTCAAAAGACCGGCTTGAACGGCTTCAAAATGCAGAGCAGACGGCGGCGCGGCTGACGGCGGAAATCGGTATTGTAAAAGGGAAGCTTTATGACGAATACGGAACGCTTTCGGAAACAAGAAAAAAGGCGGCTGAAAAGCTTTCAAAAAATATTCTCGCGGAGCTAAAAGATCTTGGCATGCAAAACGCACAGTTTGAAGCGCGGTTTGTACCGCTTCCCTCAATGCAGGAAGCGGATTATACAAGAAACGGAATCGATGAGATGGAATTTTATATCTCTACGAACGCGGGAGAACCCGTAAAGCCACTCTCAAAGACGGCGTCAGGCGGGGAAATATCCAGAATCATGCTTGCCTTTAAAAATATCTCCGCAGGGATTGACGATATTTCAACCTTGATCTTCGACGAGATTGATACGGGGATCAGTGGAAAAATGGCATTGGTGGTATCTGAAAAAATGGCTTGCATTGCCCGCTCGCGCCAAGTAATTTGCGTTACGCATCTGCCGCAGATCGCCGCGATGGCGGATTCAAATTTTTTAATCGCAAAGCAGACGGCGGGTCAGGTTACCAATACAATTGTGGAAAAACTGGATGGGGATGAAGTGGTGCGCGAAGTCGCGCGGCTTTCAGGGGGAATCGAAACGGAGAGCTCCCAAAAATATGCGGCCGAATTGATTCAAAATGCAAAGCGGCTGAAACAAGCGTTTTAAACTGACAATATGGAGGATTGCTTTGACAAGATTTCAACGCACATTGATAGTAGAACAGAGCAGGGAATATGCGTGTCAGGTCAGGGAAATGCTCAAAGAAATATCTGCCTCGTTTTTGTCTACGACCAGTGGCGAAGAGGCGATTTCCCTGTATGATTCCTATCAGCCCGATCTGGTGCTGGTGGAGGCGATTTTACCCGGATATGATGGTTTTGCCCTGATGGAGCATATGTTTGAGGATAAGCATGTTTTGAAAATCGTCCTCACCTCTATGAATCAGGATTTGATCAATAAAAAGGCGGCAGAATTAGAAGCAAATTATATATTTGTGAAGCCATATATCAAAGAGATATTTGTGCCTCGCATTTTGGAAGTGGCGGCTTTGCGCGAGCAAAACCAAAAAACGCAGATTGCTTCGGACGAAAATCTTTTTTTGGAAAAAATGATTATGGTGGCGTTGATGGTTTTAGGGATGCCCATCAACATTCAGGGATATACGCTGCTCAAAGATGCCCTTTTAATGGTATGCAAGGATGGCAGGAGTATTCGCCCGCTCAATAAAATGATATACCGGCCTCTTGCTGAAAAGTATCAAACCACAGAAAAATGCGTAGAGCGCAACATTAGGCATGCCATTGAAACATCAGCAAACAGAGGGCAGCCAAAGGCGTTTCACGAATATTTCGGATATACAATCAGTTCCGAAAAAGGGAAACCGACAAACGGTGAATTTATCGCGACTCTGGCTGAAAAATTATTACTACGATAAGAGAGGGAAACAAATGAAAGAGCGTTTAACAATTGCAAAAAACTATATTGAATCCAGAACAGACTTCAGACCTGAGGTCATTATTGTGCTTGGATCAGGACTTGGTGATTATGGAAATACGATTGATGAGATCGTAGTGGAAATACCTTATGCGGAAATTCCGGGGTTTCCGGTTTCCACAGCGCCGGGACATTCGGGAAAGCTGATTTTTGGCCGTAAAGCCGGAAAAAAGATTGCATTGCTCTCTGGCAGGTTCCATTGCTACGAAGGATACACAGCGGCTGAAACCGTGGTTCCATTGCGCACGCTGCTTATGCTCGGAGCAGGTTATGTGCTGCTCACCAACGCCGCGGGAGGGATCAACACAGAATTTTCCGCGGGAGACCTTATGGTAATCACAGACCATATTAATTTTTCCGCAAATAATGCGTTGACAGGACCCAATATCGACGAGCTCGGGCCGCGTTTTCCTGATATGTCGTTTGCGTATTCCAAAGAATTGAACAATATTCTTGATCAAGTTGCTCAAAAAGAACAGATTAAACTTTGTCACGGTGTTTATGGATATATGGTAGGTCCTTCATACGAGACGCCTGCCGAAATTCGCGCGCTTCGTGTGCTTGGTGCAGATGCGGTGGGAATGTCCACGGTTCACGAGGTTGTTGCAGCTTCGCATGCGGGGGCAAAAACAGTTGCAATTTCCTGCATCAGCAATCTTGCAGCGGGCGTTGCAAAACATGCGCTCACAATGGAGGAAGTGCTGGAAGCCGGAAAAATGGTTGCATCCAAAATGTGCAGTCTCGTAGACGGTTTTCTGGAAAAGCTGTGAAGTGCAAAGCTTTCTGAAAAAAGATGCAGGGATGGACGACGGGAAAAATAAGTAAGGAAGAATATTGAGGTAAAAAATGATTTTTAGTAATTTTGGAAATCCAAATTATTGGATGGCTCTTTTGTATAGTATTCCGGCGGTTTTGCTGGCTCTTTCCATTCACGAATGGGCGCATGCGTTTGCCGCGTATAAATGCGGGGATTCCACAGCGCGCAATTTGGGCAGGTTGACGCTTGATCCGGTTAAGCATCTCGATCCGGTTGGCCTTATCTGTCTGCTTTTGTTTCGTTTCGGATGGGCGAAGCCGGTGCCCATTAATACGCGCAACTTCAAGCACCCCAAGCGGGATAATGTTCTTGTTTCGCTTTCGGGCATTATTGCGAATTTTATCACATCCTTTCTGGTTGCGGCAATTCTTTTTATTACCATGGCAATGGGCTTTATCAATGAAATTTACATTCACATTATGGTTCCGATCATGGTTTTGAGTATTACGCTGGGCATCTTTAACCTCATTCCGATTCCACCACTGGATGGATTCCAGTTTTTGAGCAGTTTTTTGCCTTATAAGGCTTCAAAGGCGCTGAATGTTCTCTATCGTTATGGTTTTATCATCCTCTTGATTCTGATTATTACAGGCTTTACAGGATGGCTTCTTGGTAACTTCACCTTCTGGCTGATCGGCGTGTATGATTCTTTCTTCAGCCTGTTTATGCCACAGATGAAAGGAATGCTGGTAAGTTCTTATGTCTTCGCATACTCTGTCTTTTAAGCTGACGCAATTCGAAGGTCCGCTTGATCTGCTTCTTCATTTGATCAGCAAGGCAAAGATTGATTTGCAGGATATCTTTGTTTCTGAAATAACGGAGCAGTATCTTTCCTATATGGATGAAATGAAGGAACTGGATATGGATCGGGCCAGTGAATTTTTAAATATGGCGGCAACGCTTCTTTATATCAAATCGCGTTCGCTGCTTCCGTCAAAGCGTGAAGAACTGATGGATGAAGAGTTTATTGATCCGGAGACGGAGCTGATTGAGCGTTTGCGCGCCTACAAGCTTTATAAAGAGGCCGGAGAGCGTCTGGCTGTGATGGAAAGCGGGGCGCAGTCTGTTTTTTATAAGCTTCCGGAAGAGTTGATCGATGCCGATCAGGAGCTTGTGATTGAAGGCGCGGATACGGATGCGTTATATCTGGCCTTTTTGTCGCTGCTCAAAAACCGGAAAAAGGAACCGGATGCTTATCGTAAAGTAGAAATCAAGCAAGATATGTTCAGCATAAGGCTGCAAAAAAAGAAAATATTGGAGCGGTTGAAAATGGAAAAAAGGCTGTCCTTTTTTTCTTTGTTTGAACAAAAAGCATCGCAAATGGAGGTAGCCGTTACGTTTATTGCTTTGCTTGAGCTATGGCATGTGGGTCGGCTTTCAATTTGTCAGCAAAAAGCATTTGCGGATATCACGCTGGAATATCAGGATGGAGGAATGGCAAGTTGAATAAAAACGAGATATGTGGAGCCGTTATGGCAACCTTGTTTGTCGCGGGAGATGCCATAGAGATCTCTGCTTTTGCACAGCTTTTGGATATGGATGAGGATGAGCTTGATGTGATTGTGCAAGAAATCATCGAGGAGAAAAAAAACAGGGAGGAAGGGCTGCTCTTGTTAAGACTCGGCGATAAGCTGCAGCTTTGCACCAATCCCAAATATGCAGGGTATATCAAAGACCTGCTTGCTCCAACCGAGCATGCCTCGCTTTCAAATTCTGTTTTGGAGACGCTTAGCATCGTTGCCTATAAGCAGCCGGTCACGCGGGCCGAAATTGATGAAATCAGGGGAGTCCGCTCTAATTATGCTGTTTCCACCTTGACAGAAAAAGGACTGATTCGTGTGATTGGAAAAAAGGATGTACTGGGCAGACCATCGCTTTTTGCCACAACAGATGAATTTTTGAGACATTTTGGTATTTCGTCTCTGGAAGAACTGCCTAAAATAGATTTTGAGGCGCTTGGTCAGGAAGAAGAGACTGACGAAATCGCTTGAAAATGGGAGGGCCAGCGCTTGGCGCTCCTGTTTTATTGAACCGCAGCAGTCGTTTGCACGCGACTGATTACTGAGTGCCCTAACAAGGCGATTGATTATGAAGGAGATAAAATGAGATTACAAAAATTTTTAGCGGATTGTGGAATTGCATCGAGAAGAAAGGCCGAGGAATTGATTGCTGCGGGCAGGGTTGAGGTCAATGGACAAACAGTGCGCGAAATGGGCTTTCTGATCGACCCGGAAAAGGATGAGATAAAATATATGAACCGCATCATCAGGCCTGCCAAAAAGAAAGTATATCTGATGCTGAATAAACCGGCAGGCTGCGTTTCAACCTGTCAGGATGAAAATGGCAGAAAAACAGTTATGCAGTATGTTAAAGATGTGAAGGAGCGTCTGTATCCGGTGGGAAGACTTGATTTTACCACGGAGGGATTGCTTTTGATGACAAACGATGGCGCGCTCACCAATGCGCTCACCCATCCGAAACATCGCGTGCCTAAGAAGTATCTTGCAGTCATTGATTCGGATATTACGGAAGAGGAACTGGAAACGCTGTCAAAAGGGGTAGTGCTTGACGACGGATATAAGACGGCACCTTGCACGTTTAAGCTTTTAAACTGCGGCGCGGGAAGAAGCGAAGTGCTGTGTGTGATTTCAGAAGGAAAAAACAGGCAGGTAAGGCGGATGTTTGCCGCTATTGAAAAAAATGTCTGTTACTTAAAGCGTGTGGCGGTCGGCGACATCAAGCTTGGAAACCTGAAAAAGGGAAGTTACCGTATGCTTACAAAAGAAGAAGTGGAATATTTAAAGAAGTTTGTGATTTGATCTGAATTATTTTGCAGGGAAACGCAGGGTAAACGTTGAATTGTTAAAATAGAGGGTAGTTTTTTGATTCATTTGATTTCAAAATAGAACAATGGAGGTATTATAATGGGCAAACTGGAAGAGCTAAGGCAAAAAAACTTAGATGCTCTTGCCGGCGGAGGACAGCAATCTGTTCAGGCTCAGCACGACGCAGGAAAAAAGACTGCGCGTGAACGGGTTGAATTATTGCTGGATGCGGGCAGCTTTATTGAAATTGAAAAATTTGTAAAGCGTACCTATGCAACGCCGGGATTTGAAGCGGCAAGCGAAACGGGTGAAGGCGTCGTATGCGGCTATGGAACAATACAAGAGCGTCCCGTTTATCTTTATGCACAGGATTATACCGTCCTTTCAGGATCACTGTCGGCAGCGCATGCGGCAAAGATTCTGAAAGTCATGGATATGGCGGCAAAAAACGGCGTTCCGGTGATTGGCGTTCTCGATTCCGGCGGTGCAAGGATTTCAGAGGGCATAGCGGCAATCGAAAGCACGACCGCAATTTTGAACAAACTGAATGAAATTTCGGGAGTGATTCCCACAATTGCGGTTGTTGCAGGTCCTTGTGTTGGCACGGCGGCCTATATGGCGGCAATTGCGGATTTCACATTTATGATTGACGGGATTTCTGCAACTTCTCTGCATGGTCCGCAAATTTATGGCTCTGCTCTGGGGAAAAGCGTCAAGGCTACGGCGGAATTCGGCGCACGAACCCACAATGAACAAACAGGGCTTTCTCAATTCCTGTGTGCGAATGAAGAGGAGTGCTTCGGAGCGGTAAAACAGCTGCTCGGGTTTCTTCCTTCCAATAATCTGGATGAAGCGCCTTATGAGCTTCATACGGACGACTTAAACAGGCAGCTTCCTTTTTCCGGCGAAGAGGCATATGATCCAAAAGCACTTTTGACCGCGATTGCGGATCAGGGAGCGGTTTTGGAGTGCTCTGCGCAATACGCGCGGGAAGTGATTACTGCTTTTGGACGGCTTGGCGGAAATGTATGCGGCTTTCTTGCAAATGACGCTCAGGCAAAGATGACAGGAAACGCCGCAAGGAAAGCGGCGCGGTTCATGCAATTTCTGGATGCGTTTAACATTCCGGCCATTACGCTGACAAATTGCGAGGGTGCCGAAGTGGATTTAGACCAAGAAAAAGGAAGCCTGATTCCTGATATTGCGGGGCTCATCAGCGCTTATGCGCAGGCGGGTATTCCAAAATTGAATGTTATTGCAGGAAAGTCTGTCGGTGAAGGCTTTGCAATGATGTGTCCCAAAGCGCTCGGCGCGGATATGGTTTATGCGTGGCCGGGAGCAGAGATTTCTTCCATGCCGCCGGAGATGGGCGCGCTCGTTTTATATGAAGATGAAATCAAATCGGCGCAGGATGGAATTGAAGCGAAAAAGCAAATGAAAGAAAAATATATCGAAGAATATGCAAACCCGTGGCAGGCGGCGCAGCAGGGTGTGGTTGACGATGTGATTGAACCGGCGCACACACGGCAAATCCTGATTTCAGCATTGGAAATGACAATCTCAAAAAGGGAAAGCAAGCTGCCGAAAAAGCACGGCGTGCTTCCGCTTTAGAAAGGGGTTATTATGAGCAGTACGCTTAGTGTCGGAGATGAGTTGATGATCGGCGCTCAGTCGATCGCGCTTGGTCTGTTGGTCGTTTTTGTTTGTTTGGCTCTCATTATTGCGGTGATCACGATTCTTTCGCTTATTTTGAAGGATAGAAAAAAGTCTTCCACTGCTGCAAAAGTGGAAAAAGCGGTAGCGGCCCCTTTGCCGCAAACGCCGGTTGTAGAGGTTCAGGACGATGAGCTTTTGGCTGTACTTAGCGCTGCTGTTGCCGCCGCAATGGAAAGCGGGCAGCAGTCTTCTACTCCGTTTGTGATCAGGTCTTACAGGAGAACAAGCGGTACGTCTGCCTGGAATAAGGCGGGCAGGGATACTCAGATCACAAACTGGTAAAATTATTTCGGAGGTATCAAATTATGCGTAAATTTGTCATTAATGTAAATGGAAATACTTATCATGTAGAGGTGGAAGAAGTGGGCGCTTCTCCCGCTGCGCCTGCAGCACCGGCTCCGGCTCCTGTTCAGGCGGCAGCGCCAGTTGCAGCACCGGCTCCCGCCGCCGCGCCTGCGCAATCGCCGCAGGCTGCTCCTGCTCCGGCGGCAGCGCACGCAGCGGGAACACAGATCAGCGCGCCAATGCCGGGCACGATTCTCAGCGTCAATGTGACGGTGGGTCAGCAGGTAGCGGAAGGCGATGTTCTTATGGTTTTGGAAGCCATGAAAATGGAAAATGAAATTATGGCGCCGCATGCAGGTACTGTGACCGCAGTATCTGTGGCGAAAGGAGCAAGCGTAGAAACGGGAACCTCCCTTGCGGTAATTGGTTAAAAACTGAATTCCCACAAAGGAGGGTGATTGATTTTGGGTAATTTTGGCGAAACATTGTTTAATTTCGTCCAGACAACAGGATTTTTCAATGGTACGGATTGGCAGCAATGGGTAATGATCGGTATCGCGTGTGTGCTTTTGTACCTGGCGATTGTAAAAAAATTTGAGCCGCTGTTACTGTTGCCGATTGCGTTTGGTATGCTGCTTACAAATCTGCCGATGGCGCAAATGTACCATCCGGATCTTTTCGGTCTTGAGGGCGGACACGTCGATTGGGCGAACTTCCAGTCGACGGCAGGGCTGCTGGATTATCTGTATCTGGGTGTAAAGCTTGGCATCTATCCGCCGCTTATATTCCTTGGCGTAGGCGCGATGACGGATTTTGGGCCGCTCATCGCAAATCCTAAGAGCTTACTGATGGGCGCGGCAGCCCAGCTTGGCATTTTCCTTGCTTTGATTCTGGCGCTGCTCGTTGGCTTTACTCCGCAGGTTGCGGCTTCCATTGGTATTATAGGAGGCGCGGACGGTCCGACGGCGATTTTTGTGGCGTCACAGCTGGCGCCAAAGTATCTGGGGGCAATCGCGGTGGCAGCCTATACTTATATGGCGCTTGTACCCGTGATACAACCGCCGATTATGAAGCTGTGTACAACCAAAAAGGAGCGCGCAATTAAGATGGAACAGCTTCGGCATGTGTCCAAAAAGGAAAAGATTATTTTTCCGATTGCGGTTACTATATTCGTATCGCTGCTCGTTCCGGCGGCTGCGCCGCTGGTCGGTATGCTGATGCTTGGTAACCTGATGCGCGAATCGGGCGTGGTGGACAGACTGTCCAATACGGCACAAAATGAGCTGATGAATATCGTAACGATATTTCTTGGCGTATCTGTGGGTGCGACCACGCAAGGCGCGACCTTCCTGTCGCCGGATACGCTGCTTATCATTGGTTTGGGTGTGGTTGCTTTCGCCTTTGGCACGTTTGGCGGCGTCATGCTCGGAAAGCTTATGTGCAAATTGTCAGGCGGAAAGATCAATCCTCTGATCGGTTCGGCAGGCGTATCGGCTGTGCCGATGGCGGCGCGTGTATCGCAAAAAGTTGGGCAGGCGGAAAATCCTTCCAACTTCCTGTTGATGCATGCGATGGGTCCGAACGTAGCAGGGGTGATTGGCTCGGCGGTTGCGGCAGGCGTGCTGCTTTCGCTGTTTGCCAACTAAAGGAGGAATAACATGGCAAAAGTAAATATAATGGATACAATTCTGAGGGATGCCCATCAGTCGCAGGCGGCAACCCGTATGACTACAGAGGAAATGCTGCCCGTTGCGGGCCTTTTGGACAGCATCGGCTACTGGTCTTTGGAGTGCTGGGGCGGCGCGACCTTTGACGCATGCCTGCGTTTCTTAAATGAAGATCCGTGGGAAAGATTGCGGAAATTGAGAAAGGCAATGCCCAATACAAAGCTGCAAATGCTTTTGCGCGGACAAAACCTTTTGGGCTATAAGCACTATGCGGATGATGTTGTTGATTTCTTTGTTAAGAAGGCGTGTGAGAACGGAATGGATGTGATTCGTATCTTTGACGCGCTCAATGATACGAGGAATCTGCGTCAATCGATTGAATCGACTAACCGCTACGGCGGATGGCCGGAGGTTGCGCTCTCCTATACAACGAGCCCGGTTCATACGTTTGATTATTTTATCGAACTATCTGCAGAGCTTCAAAAAATGGGAGCAAAATCGATTTGTATTAAGGATATGGCAAACCTTCTTTTGCCATATGAGGCATATAATCTTGTAACGGCGATGAAGAAGCACGTTAAAGTTCCAATTCATCTGCACACGCATAATACAAGCGGCGTGGGGGATATGACGCTTCTGAAAGCGATTGAGGCGGGCGTTGACATTGTGGATACGGCGCTTTCGCCGCTCGCAAACGGAACATCGCAGCCTGCAACGGAATCGCTGGTTGCGACGCTCAGGGGCACGGAATATGACACAGGGCTTGATCTTGGTAAGTTGACGGAAGCCGCAAAGTATTTTACCAAGGTTGCGGACAGGCTTAAAAAAGACGGATTCCTTGATCCTAAAGTTTTGGGGATAGATATCAACACGCTGCTTTATCAGGTGCCGGGCGGCATGCTGTCAAACCTCATCAGCCAGCTGAAGCAGGCGGGAGCGGAAGACAAGCTGATGGATGTGCTTGCGGAGGTTCCGCGGGTGAGGGAAGACTTTGGTTATCCGCCGCTCGTAACGCCTTCCAGCCAAATCGTGGGCACACAGGCAGTATTTAACATTCTGGCGGGCGAGCGTTATAAGATGGTGACAAAGGAAAGCAAGGCAATGCTGCGCGGTGAATATGGCAGACTTCCCGCGCCTGTGAATGAAGAAGTGCGCAAAAAATGCATTGGAGATGATGAGGTCATCACGGTACGTCCGGCAGACCTTTTGCCGCCCGAAATGGATAAATACAGGGAAGAAGTGAAGGGCTGGATGGAACAGGAAGAGGACATTGTTACGTATGCGATGTTCCCGCAGGTGGCACCAAAATTTTTTGAATTCCGGCGGGCAAACCAATATAAACTGGATTCGGAAATGCTCGATAAAGAGAACATGATCCATCCCGTTTAATACCTGAAAAAATGTGATAAGCAAAGAGGCGCGTAAATCTGCGGAAATTAGCGGATTTGCGCGCCTTATTTTTTTGTCATCATAATATTGAAAAAATAGAAGAGAATATTACAAAAAAAAACGAAATATTTATAGAAGTGAGCCTTTTAATTAACTAAACTTTTATTAACGATTAAACTATCTATTAAACCAATCGTTAATCTTTCCATTAAGTAAAACAAAATAATAAAACTAGATATGTGCGGGGCGTGTTATGCGGTACCAAAAAATTAACAGCCAGAAAATGAAAGAGATAAACATTGAAAATGTTTTAAGCATTGTACGTAAGTATGGTGTTATTTCCCGCAAAGATCTTGTGAAAAAGACGGAATTAACGACAGGCACGATTACGAATTTGATTACGGAACTTCTGGAAAAAGGGCTGATTCTGGAAATTGGCAGCGGAGAATCTGCAGGCGGAAGAAAGCCGATTCTGCTGCAACTGAACCCGGAGGCCGGTTATGCGATCGGCGTAGAGCTCAATACGTCGCACATCATATGCGTGATGAGTGATTTTCAGGGAAATATACTGGATAAAATTTATATGGACACGGAAGTGGATCGTGGCAAGGATTTTACGATCGATAAAATGGCACTCATCATAGAGAGCATGATTTTGAAGCATAACATCAAAAAAGAAGAAGTGATTGGAATCGGCCTTGCCGTACCCGGCCCGTGCAATCACAAAGAAGGCACGATGGTAAATCCGCCAAACTTTCATGGATGGATTAACGTTCCAATCAGAAATATTATCGAAGACCGCACGGGTATTAAAACCTACTTTGAAAAGGAAACGCCCGCCGCGGCCCTGGGGGAATACTGGTTTGGGAAAAGCAATGGATATAAGAGAATTTTTCAAATAGGGGTGTATGGCGTTGGCGTCGGCGGAGGAATGGTGATCGAGGGAAAAATTTTTCACGGTTACAACAATGGAAGCATGGAAATAGGACACACCACGGTTCAGGCGGATGGTCATCCGTGTTCCTGTGGCGGGCAGGGATGTTTGGAGGCGCATGCGGATGGAGCGGCGGCAGTGAGATATGTGAAAGAAGAACTTGCAAAGGGCGAAAAAAGCATACTCGCACAGAAGAAAGAAATCGGCTGGCAGGATGTGGTGGAGGGCGCTAAAAAGGGCGACGAGGTATGCGTAAGATCAATTGAGAAATGTGCCCACTATCTGAGCATTGCACTAGGGAACATCATCAGCCTGTTAAGCCCGAATGTAATATTTTTTGGAGGCGACTTTATGGGGAGCAGCGATTTGCTTTTCCATAAGACGATCAAATACGTAAATCAAAAACCCTATCCGACCCATGTGAAGGACGTAAAAAAGGTGAGATCCTCCTTTGGCACGGATGCAGGGGCAATCGGTGGGATAGCAGCAGTATTCACCGCAATGACATCGGTGGAATAACAGATATTTTAAGGGAGAAGAGAAATGAATTCGAGGCAGAGAGTACAAGCGGTTTTAAACGGACAGGTTCCTGACAAATTGCCAATTGATTTTGGCAGCATGCGTTCCACGGGAATTCAGGCAATTGCATATGCCGAATTGCTGAAATATTTGGGGATGGAAGACGAAAAGGTTTATGTCTATGATGTTTTTCAGCAGCTTGCGGAGCCAAGTCTTAAGGTTGTGGACTATATGGGCGGCGACGTCGTGCAGGTTCATAAACGCTGTCCTGCTTTTGGGATTTCCATTGAAGAATATAAAGAGACAAAACTGATGAATGGCGCGGTAGGGTATGTTCCCAAAGAGTTCAATCCTGTTACGAATGAAAACGGCGACATTGATATCCTCGCCCCGGACGGCAAAGGAATTATTGCCCGCATGCCAAAGGACGGCCTTTATTTTGACCTGATTGACAGGAAATATGAAAACGCCCATACGATTGAGGACATTGACGCAATTCCCACTGAGGGGCTTAACGAAGCGGACATCAAATTTATGGAGGAAAGCGCAAAAAACCTCTACGAAAATACGGACAAAGCGATTCTGATGGAGTTCGGCGGCAATGTATTTGAAGCGGGGCAATCGGATTTTGGGTATGAGAACTTTTATGTAAACATTGCGATTGAACAGGATTTGATGCATCACTACTTTGAGAGAATTACAGAACGGTACATCGAGGATTTGAAAAAGCTGATGCCGCGCGTACACAAGTATATTGACATGATACAGTTTGGGGATGATTTGGGAACCCAGATTGCACCGCAGATTTCTCCGGAAATGTATGTGGAGATGATCAAACCTTACCACAAAAAGTTATATCAGTTTATCAGGACGAATTATCCTGACGTAAAAGTGTTCCTGCACAGTTGTGGAGCGATTTACAACCTGATTCCACAATTGATTGATGCAGGCGTACAGATTCTAAACCCGGTACAGATTTCCGCAGAAGGAATGACGCCGGAAAAATTGAAAGCGGAATATGGGAAAGACCTGATTTTCTGGGGCGGCGGATCGAATATGCAAAATACGGTTCCCGGATCGGATATTGATACGATTCAAAAGGAAGTCAAGCACTTGATTGATATTTTCTCAAAGCATGGAGGCTATGTATTTAATCAAGTACATAATATTCAGGCGGACGTTCCGCCGGAAAAGATTGTTGCAATCTATGATGCAGCGAAGGCTTGCAGGGGATAAGCTATTTCAGCGGGGTAGGGAATGCGATGAACTCAAGAGCGCTCGTTTTGAAAACATTGGAAGGGAAGAATACACAGAATCGCGCACCGCGCCAGATGTGGACGCTTCCTTATGCGGGGCAGCATTTTCCGCAGGAGCTTAAAAAAATAGCACAAACATTCGAAGACGATATCGTGGAGGTTCCCGCGCAAGCAAAGGTTTATCAAACGCCGCCAAACACGGTAGGGGATTTTTATGAGCTGGGCGAGTATGTTGACGAATGGGGCTGCCGCTTTACAAACCTGCAAAGAGGAATTGTGGGCGAGGTAAAAGAACCGATCATAACAGACGAGGCGTGGAATGATGCGCAGCAGGTGCATATTCCGGAAGAGCTTTTGACAGTGGACATTGAAAAAATCAATGAGTACTGTGCTGGAACAGACAAGTTTGTTTTGGCAAGCGATGTCGCAAGGCCGTTTGAACGGCTGCAATTTTTGCGGGGGACGGAAAAACTGTTTATGGACCTGGCCTATGAGCCGACCCGCATGTATCGCTTTATTGAAAAGATGCATGATTTTTATATCCGTCTGCTCTCGAGGTGGGCGCAGACGGATGTGGATGCGCTATTCTTCATGGATGACTGGGGCACTCAGATCAACCTTCTGATTTCGCCGGAATTATGGGTTTCCTTATTTAAGCCCATGTATAAAGACTATTCGGATATTGCAAAAAAGTATGGAAAAAAATTATTCTTCCACTCGGACGGCAATATTTTAAAAATCATACCGCATTTAATCGACATCGGTGTGGATGCGGTAAACGCTCAGGTTTTCTGTATGGGCCTGGAAGAGTTGAAGCAATATCAGGGGAAAATTACTTTTTGGGGCGAGGTAGACCGTCAGCATATTCTTCCATACGGGAGTAAATCGGATGTAAAAAGGGCTGTGGAGGCGCTTTATGAAACATTCTGGAAAGATGGCGGCGCAATCGCGCAATGTGAGTTTGGCATTGGGGCTGACCCTCAAAATATCTATACCGTATTTGAAACCTGGGATCAATTAACACAAAAATAAATTTCCTCAAAATAAATTTGAGGACTATATTACTCACATGATAAGAGGAGGATTAAAATGAAAAAAGTACTATTACTCGTTCTTGCTGCCATATTGGTAGTATCCATGGTTGCTTGCGCAGCGCCCGCTGCGGCGCCGAGCACGGAAGCATCCAAAGCTCCTGAAGCATCCACAGAAGCATCCAAGGCTCCCGAGGCATCTGCTGATGCTTCCAAGCCGGCTACAACAAGCAAAAAAGTTGCAGGCGTTGTATTTCAGGAAGACCAGTTCATGAAGCTGCTGCAGCTCGGCTACAAAGATGCGGCTGAAAAAGCAGGCTATGAATTCTTCCCGGGCAACACAAACAATGACGCTGCAAAAGAAGTTGAGATGCTCAACACTTACACGGATCAGGGATATGCAGGACTTGCGATTTCTCCGATCAGTGAAACGGCTTCGATTGAACCGCTGAAAAAGGCTGCGGATGCAGGACTTATTATCGGCCTTTCAAATTCCAATCTGGGTTCTTTGGACTGGATGACAGCCTGCTACACCTCTGACAATGAGCAGCTTGGCAAAATGACAGGCGAAGCTTGCGCGAAGTACATTGAAGAGAACATGGACGGAAAAGCAAAAATCGGCATCCTCCAGTTCAAATCCCTTCTGCCGGAGCAGTCCGGCGCAAGAAGCAAGGGCTTTATCGATGCGGTTTCCAAGCTTCCGGGTGTTGAGATCGTATCCGATCAGGACGCATGGCTGCAGGACAAAGCAATCACGGTTGCAGGCGACATGCTGACGGCAAATCCTGACATCAACCTGCTTTGGGCTGCAAACGAAGGCGGCACAATCGGCGCGACGATGGCTGTTAAAAATGCAGGTCTGGCTGGCAAGGTTGTTACTTTCGGAACAGATGCAAGCGAGCAGACAGCCGCTATGCTTCTGGATGAAGCAAACGTTCTTCAGGCGCTGACAGGACAGGATCCGTATCAGATCGGCATTAAGACGATGGAATCCGTTATTAACACAATCGAAGGAAAAGAAAATCCTGACAAGGGCAAAACCGTAATCGTTCCCGGTATGCTTCTGTCCCGTTCGGACAAGGCGGCAATCGAGACGTTCGTGACAGATCTCAAAGCTAAAATGGGTGGCTGATCAGGCTGATTGGTACAACCGATTGATCCCCATGGAGGCCTCCTTGCCTTCATGGGGGTTTTATTAGAAACATCCAGTCATTTATGTGTGCGTCGCGCGGACATATTTGACTGATTGAATATGGGAAGGGAAGTAACAGGTATGAGCGTACTGAGGGTAGATCATGTATCCAAGAGCTTTCCGGGCACATTGGCGCTTGATGACGTTAGCGCAGAATTTCAGAGCGGAAAAGTACATGCTTTGATTGGAAAAAACGGTTCCGGAAAATCTACATTGGTCAAAATTATTAACGGCGTACAGCCTCCTTCCAAAGGCGAAATATTCCTCGATGATCAAAAACTGGAGTTTGCTGATCCAAAGGATGCTTTTGAGAAGGGAATTGCAACGGTTTATCAAGAACTTAGTCTTGTTATGGGAATGACCGTTGCGGAAAATATCTTCTTGGGAAGATTTCCCATGAAAGGGAAATTTATCGACTGGAAAAAAACATACCAGATGACTGAGGAATTGCTGAAGGGCATGGGAATCTCTATCGATCCGAAAGAAATGGTATACAACCTGAGCATGTGGCAGTGCCAGATGATTGAAATAGCCAAAGCCATGAGCACGAATCCAAAAGTTATTTTGCTGGACGAGCCGACTTCGTCACTGGCGCTCGCGGAAACGCAGGTGCTATTTGAATTGATTCGTGAATTAAAGAAAAAAGACGTTATTATTATCTATATTTCTCATCGTTTACAGGAATTATGGGAGATTGCGGATACCTGCACGGTACTTCGTGACGGCGTACTGACCGGAATGACAGAAATGCAGAACGCCACGCATAAAGATATTTTAGATATGATGTTTGGTGACATTGAAGTGCAATATCGTCCGGAAGACCTTGAATATTCGCAGGACGTAGTCTTGGAAGTGAAAGACCTCTCGCGCGGCAAGAAGCTTGACCATGTCAACTTCAAACTACACAAGGGAGAAGTTCTTGGAATTGCCGGAATGCTTGGATCCGGAAGAACCGAGCTTTTGCGCTCCATCTTTGGAATCGATCCTTACACCAGCGGGGAGATTCTGGTAAACGGACAGCGGGTCTCACATGTGAATCCCGTCAAAATGAAAGAACTGGGGCTGGGGCTTACGCCGGAAGACCGTAAGAATGAAGGCCTTGTGCAGATTATGTCTGTCAAAAACAACCTGTGCGTGGCGAGCCTGAAGCGGATGTCTAAGGGGGCGTTTATCGATACCGACCTGGAACGTGAGTTTGTTGACGAGCAGATCGATCATTTGCAGATCAAGGTTCCGTCAGAAGATATGCCGGTTTCCTCGTTGTCAGGCGGCAATCAGCAAAAGGTTGTTGTGGGCAACTGGCTGAATACACAGCCAAAGATCATGATGTTTGACGAGCCGTCCCGCGGCATTGACGTAAACGCAAAGCAGCAGATATTCAAAATTATCTGGGATCTTTCGCGTCAGGGGATTTCCAGCATTGTAGTTTCCTCTGAGCTTGAGGAATTGCTGGAGGTTTGCCACCGGATATTAATCATGCGGTATGGTAAAATTACCGGCGAAGTGTCACCGGAAGATTTGAAAATTGATGGACTATATACTTTATGTATGGGGGGAAGCATCTGATGAAACAGAATACAATGACTGCAAAGAAATTTACAAAGAAGTATATGATGGAAATCATTTTGATTGCCATGGTTGTACTTTTAGCAATTTTTGCACAAGGATTTTTCTCAGTAAATAATCTGCTGAGTATTTTCAGGAACATGGCGATTGTAGGTGTAATTGCCTTTGGTATGACAATGGTAATCATCGGTGGTGAAATTGACCTTTCGGTTGGTTCCACGATTGCACTTTCATCAGTGCTTACGGCGCTTATGTCCAATAATATGGCGTCTGCCGGAATGTCTGCCGATCTCGCGCTCGTGATTAGTATTATTATCGCTGTATTGATTGGTGCGGGCATTGGCCTTTTCAACGGCTTTATGCGTACAAAATTCAATATTCCGACCTTTATTATCACGCTGGCCATGCTCAATGTGCTTTACGGCATCGCGGCGGTTATATCCAAAGGATTTCCTGTCACGATTACCACATCCTGGTATAGCTTTATTGGCGCGGGGCAGCTGTTTACCGCAGAAGGATTCTCAGGCATTCCGGTGCCGGCCATTTGGCTGATTGCAGTATTTGCCATCGTATTTATCGTGATGAACCGCACAAGATTTGGACGCGAAGTATATGCGGTGGGCGGGAATCCGGAGGCTGCAAGGCTTTCCGGTATCAATGTTAAAAAAGTAAAGATTATTATCATGATGTCGGTACAGCTACTCGCTGCGTTTGCTGGAATTATTCTTTCCTCGCAGGTTATGGCCGGTTCTTCCCAGTTTGGAAAGGGCTATGAGATGGATGTTATCTCGGCTGTTATCATCGGCGGTGCGTCGCTCAACGGCGGTATTGGTAAAACGTGGGGAACGTTCATTGGTATCATTTTCCTGGGCGTTATCTTAAACGGTATGACGCTGCTCGGCGTGGACGACTTTGTAAAGTATATCGTCCGTGGTTCGCTGATTCTTGTCGCGGTACTGATCAACACAATTCAGTTGCAGCGTTCGGATGACGACGAATAAGAGGGATAAGCAGCCAAAAGAATGTTCTTAAATTGATGAGATATTTCTTTTCCTCTGTAACAATATATATCAAAAAACACAGGCTTTTTGCAGCCTGTGTTTTTTGATGCCCGCTATGTTATAATGATAGAAAACATAAGAGCGGGGGCAATCAAATGAGAGTTTTAATCACCAACGACGACGGGATTTATGCAGAAGGGATTATTGGGCTGGCACAAAAGTTTGCGCAGGCGGGGCACACAGTAACCGTGGTGGCACCGGATCGTCAAAAAAGCGCATCCGCCCACGCGATGACCATGGATTTGCCGCTCAGCGTTCAGCAGGTGCGGATTTCGGATTATGACGGAATGAGCGCGTATGCCGTCAATGGAACGCCTGTGGATTGCGTTAAAATAGGATTATCCACCCTGATCAAAGAAAAAATTGACCTTGTGGTATCCGGTATTAATTATGGCAGCAATCTTGGTTCTGACATTGTATATTCAGGCACTGTGAACGCAGCGCTCGAGGCGAGCATGCTCGGCTATCCGGCAATCGCGGTTTCACAAAGCCTCAGCATGAAGCGAGCGGAGCAGGGCAAAAATCTGATGCTGCGCTTCATGGACGCGGCGCAAACCGTGCTGCAAATGCTGCAGGGGTTTGATGTAAAGAATTTGGAAGGATTTATTTACAATATTAACTTTCCGTTTGCCGCTTTAACAGATATCAAAGGGATTAAGGTGTGCGCGCAGGGAATTTGTGACTATGATCAAGCCTTTGAAAGACGCATCGACCCGTTCGGCAGGGAATATTATTGGGTTAGCGGCAAGATGCAGCATAATCCCTATAATGAAATACATGAAACGGATGTGAAATGGATTGGGGAAGACTATATCACAGTTACGCCGCTATCCTGGAATCAGACCGCAAGCAATGAGCTGGCAGAAACAGAATGCAAGATTGAATCCTTAAAATTGCAATTTTGAGCATGATGTGTTATACTTGTTTTGGGAAAACAAGTATGCTTACGTCTTAAACCTGCATGGAGGAAGTTATGCTTAGTAATGTGCTCGATAAAATAAACCATGAATATGCGAAGATGTCCAAAGGACAAAAACTGATTGCGGACTATATATTAAAAGAATATGACAAGGCGGCGTTTATGACCGCTGCTACGCTCAGTAAGCTGGTTGGGGTCAGTGAATCTACAGTGGTGCGTTTTGCGTATGCGCTTGATTATGACGGATATCCCAAGCTGCAAAAAGATTTGCAGGAAGTAATCCAGACCAAGCTGACAACCGCGCAGCGGCTCAATATGATGGAAGGCCTTACTTCTGACGAAGTTGTGAACGCTTCTTTCAAAACTGACATTAGCAATTTACGGGTGACGAGGGAAAATATTAACACGGAAAATCTGGAAAAGATTGTGGACAGCATTGACCGCGCGCGTAAGATTTATATTCTGGGAACCCGTTCCAGCGGACCGCTAGCCGAATTTTTGCGCTATTATATGAACTATATGAACGAAAACATCAAGCTCATTCGTTTTGACGGCAGCGATGTATTCAGCCAGATTTTGACTGCGGATGCAAGGGATGTCGCCATTGCAATTAGTTTTCCGCGCTATTCGATGCGTACAATCGAGGGAATGTCTTATTTGAAAAACTGCGGGTGCAAGGTGATTGCAATTACGGACAACGAGGCGTCTCCTCCTGCACAGATTGCCGATTACAGCCTGACCGCGAAAAGCTACATGAATTCTTTTGTGGATTCCTTTGTGGCACCGCTTGCGGTGATCAACCTGCTCATTATTATGCTGGGACTTCGCAAAAAAGATATTTTGTTTGCGAACTTCAATAAATTGGAAGAGCTATGGCAGACCAATGATGTTTATGCGACCAGAGAGCTGGACGCACAAATCACAGACGAGGATATATATGAATGATTTGACGATTATCGGAGGGGGCCCTGCGGGGATGATTGCGGCTTATGCGGCTGCAGCCAGAGGGCTTGACACCATTATTTTGGATAAGAATGAGAAGCTTGGGAAGAAACTTTTCATCACTGGAAAAGGCCGCTGCAATATTACAAACGATTGTGAAATCAGCGACTTTTTTTCGCAGGTTGTGAGAAACAGCAAATTCATGATGAGCGCATTTTACTCGTTTACAAACGCCGATTTGATCGATTTGCTTGAAAAAAACGGGCTTAAGACAAAGGTGGAACGCGGCGGCAGGGTTTTTCCGGTCAGCGACCGGTCAAATGATGTAATCAGGACGCTGGAGAATTTGGCAAAGGATTCAGGCGTTCAGGTAAAGCTGAACAGCAACGTAAGGAAGCTCAGCAAAGAGGACGATACTTTTTTAGTGGAGCTTGAAACAGGACAGACGCTGCAAAGCAGGGCGCTTTTGATTGCGACGGGCGGAATGTCTTACCCGTCCACAGGGTCTACGGGCGACGGATACCGCTTTGCAAAAGAGTTTGGACATACGATAACAGAGCCCAGACCCGCATTGATTGCGCTTGAGGATATGCATCATATATGCCCGAAAATACAAGGGCTTACCTTGAAAAATATAAACTTTTCCCTGTTTCAGGATCAAAAGAAGATTTATGAGGAGCAGGGAGAGCTTTTGTTTACCCATTTTGGCCTTTCCGGCCCGGTGGTACTTTCCGCGAGCAGCTTGATCAATCACAAAAAACAGCCGCTTGAATTATATGCGGAAATTGATTTAAAGCCCGCGCTCACACCTGAAAAATTGGATGCGCGGCTGCTGCGCGAATTTGAAACGCATAAAAATAAGCAATTGAAAAATGTGATGGGGGAGCTTATGCCATCAAAGCTGATCCATCCTTTTCTGCAGGAAGCCCGCCTTGACGCGGACAAGGCCGTTAACAGCATTACCAAACAGGAACGCCTTGCGCTTTTGCAGGCGCTCAAGCAGTTTCGGATTGCCATTGCGGATACACGTCCGATCGAAGAAGCGATTGTCACATCAGGCGGCGTAAAGGTAAAAGAAATCAACCCATCCACAATGCAAAGCAAACTTGTCCAAAATCTTTATTTTGCGGGCGAGGTAATCGATGTGGATGCCTTAACGGGCGGTTTTAACCTGCAGATTGCATTTTCCACCGGTTTTCTTGCGGGCACAAGCGTATTTAATTGACATTACAGTTAAATAAAGATACAATAAATATATGTGGTTATATTGTTTTTATCCACGCATATTTTGCGTATGATTGATAACAAAAATCACCGTATTTGAAATGAAGAATTGAAGAAATTAGAAGAATGGGAGGTGAATTTGCTAAGTGGAATGGCTTATTCCTATCTTGGTAGGCGTAGGCGGATTGATCATTGGACTTATTGTTGGTTATGTTTACAGACGTAATATTGCAGAGTCAAAAATCGGCCGCGCCGAAGATTCCGTGAAAAAGCTGATTGACGAAGCGCAAAAGCGCGCGGAAGTAATCAGAAAAGAAACGGTACTCGAAGCACAGGAAGAAGTTCACAGACTGCGTAGCGAATTTGACAAGGAATCAAGAGAAAGACGAAATGAAATAACGAAGATTGAAAAAAGACTGGTACAAAGAGAAGAAGTGCTGGATAAGAAATTAGACAGCATCGAGCAGAAAGAAGAACAGGTTAACAAAAAAACAAAAGAAATTACTAAGGCCAAAGAAAACCTGGAAGCGATTCACGCTCAGCAGCTTGCTCAGCTTGAACACATTTCAGGAATGACGATTGACGAGGCCAAGGGATTGTTGCTTGAAAAGGTGGAGCACGAAGCGCGCCATGACATGGCGGTGATGCTGCGCGACATCGAGCAAAGGGCAAAGGACGAAGCCGATAAAAAGGCGAGAAACATTCTTTCGCTCGCAATCCAAAAATGTGCCGCGGATCATGTTGCGGAAAGCACGGTTTCTGTTGTAAACCTGCCCAACGATGAAATGAAGGGCAGAATTATCGGCAGGGAAGGCCGCAATATCAGAACGCTGGAAACGGCTACGGGTATTGATCTCATTATTGACGACACGCCCGAAGCAGTGATTCTTTCCGGTTTTGATCCGGTCAGGCGCGAAGTGGCCAGAATTGCGCTGGAAAAATTAATTGTGGATGGGAGAATTCATCCTGCCCGCATTGAGGAAATGGTAAATAAAGCGCAAAAAGAAGTGGATACACAGATCAAAGAAGCAGGCGAACAGGCTGTGTTTGACGTTGGAATTCACTCGCTGCATCCGGAGCTTGTAAGGCTTCTGGGCAGACTGAAATATCGTACCAGTTATGGTCAGAATGTGCTCAAACACTCGATTGAGGTAGCGCATTTGGCATCCTTAATGGCAGCGGAAATCGGTGCAAATGCAAAGTTTGCAAAACGTGCCGGATTGCTGCATGACATTGGTAAAGCGGTCGACCATGAGATTGAAGGACCGCACATTCAGATCGGCGCTGATCTGGCAAAGAAATACAAAGAGAATGCGGATATTATCAACGCAATCGCTGCGCATCATGGCGACGTGGAACCGAAAACGGTGGAAGCTGTTTTGGTACAGGCCGCGGATGCAATTTCTGCTGCGAGACCGGGCGCCAGAAGAGAGTCTTTGGAAAATTACATAAAACGTCTTGAAAATCTTGAAGAAATTGCGAATTCGTTTACAGGCGTCGATAGGTCATTTGCAATTCAGGCGGGCAGAGAAGTCAGAATCATTGTCAAGCCTGACGAAATCGACGACGCAGGAACAACCTTGCTTGCGAGAGATATCGTAAAGAAGATTGAGTCCGAACTTGATTATCCCGGTCAGATCAAAGTAAATGTGATCAGGGAAACAAGGACGACAGATTTTGCAAAATAAGAAAAGAAGCGGTTTTGATACCGCTTCTTTTTTCATATGCTGATATTCGAGATGAGTGATGCCGTCAGAGAAAAAGGTCACAAAAAAACAGTTGCCGCGCGAATAGGAAGAGCAGCAACTGCGGTATTTTATGGAATGATGATTACCTCAAACTGTCAAAAAGCTGCAGGATTCGCTGCGCAGAGGAATTGCATTGCACCATCATTGCCATAATGGCCTGTTGCTGTATGCTCAGGCGCGCAAACTCTGTCATGGCCGCAGCCATATCCGTATCCCGAATCCGGCTTTCGGCCTCCGTTAAATTGAGGGCTGTGTTTTTCAGATTGTCGAGTTTATATTGAAAACGGTTGCTCATCGCGCCTAAAGTTGCGCGTTCGTCTGCGACCGTATAAATGGCCGATTTTACTGCAGTAATCGCTTTGCTTGCATTTTCCTGTGTGGAAAGGTCGATGTCGGTAAGTCCGAGCCTCTGGAGACTGATGTTTGCCATATAGATGGTCGTCTGCTGGCCCTCGAGAGCGCCTGTCTGAATCGCCATACCGCCGTTTTCAAGGCTATAATCGCCGCCGAATATTTTCAGACCGTTAAAATCCGCCTGCATTGCCGTGTCAGCGATTTCCGCCTTTAATTGTAAAAATTCTTTGTTCAGCGCATTGCGGTCGATATCGGCATTGGTTCCGGTGGAAGCCTGCACCGCAAGCTCGTTCATACGCTGGAGCATGGAATGGATACTGTCCATCGCACCTTCGGCCGTTTGCAGCATGGACATTGCCATTTGCGTATTGCGGGCAGCAGAATTAAGGCCGCGAATCTGCGCACGCATGCCTTCAGAGATCGCAAGCCCTGCCGCGTCGTCTGCGGCGGAATTGATCCGGTAGCCTGAGGAAAGCTGCATCATGATTTTTCCCAAGGCGTTATTATTCATTTGGTATTGCCTTTGCACAAACATCGATATGCTGGCATCCCGAATACGCATTTTGGATTCCTTTCCATAGCGTCTAATTTATATATTTTATATATCGTTGAAGGGACAACGTTACTTTAGTGTTTTCTATGAAAAAACAGGCTGTTTGGAAAGAAAATAAAAATGGGGGTAGACTTATTCATGAAAAAAGTGATAGTATGTACAATGTCAGATATGAAATAAAGTAGGGAAATATTGCATAACGCAATATAAGGGCGTCTGATGAATATTACCGATGAAGAAAAGTATTGGCTGTGGCTTCATTCCGTGGACGGGATTGGCCCTGTTAAGTTTTACAATATACTGAATACATTCACCGATATTAAAACTGCATGGGAAAACTGCAAAGAACTTCATCGTTGCGTAAAGGGAATCAGCGAAGCGATGGGAGAAAAGCTTTGCTTACGTGCAAACGACGCTTTTTTGGAACGGCTTTTACGCTTTTTGGAAAACAAAGAGATTCAGGTTTTGACTCGTTTGGGCCGGGATTATCCGCAAACGCTTGCGGAGGTGGAAAATCCGCCGCCCGTGCTCTATTATAAAGGAAAGATTCCAAGCTTTGACGATATGTCGTGCGCGGTAGTTGGTTCCAGAAAGCCGACGCGCAAAGGCTTTCAAGCTGCGCAGGCGATATCGGAGGGACTTGCGGCGCATGGCGTGGTGATTGTGTCCGGAATGGCGCGGGGGATCGACACGGCTGCGCACACGGGAGCGCTTGCCGCGGGCGGAAAAACTGTGGCGGTGCTTGGCAGCGGCGTTGATGTGGTTTATCCGCCGGAGAACAAAAAGTTATATGAAGAAATCGTGCATAAGGGCGCGGTGATTTCCGAATTTTTTCCGGGAACAGAGCCAAAAGCATCCAATTTTCCCCAGAGAAACCGGATTGTGTCAGGACTTTCGCGGGCGATGATCGCCGGCGAAGGAGGAGAAAAAAGCGGCGCGCGAATCACGGTAGACTTTGCGCTGGGACAAGGGCGCGAGGTTTATGCGCTTGCATGTGACTTGAAATCACCGGTTGCAAAACTGCCTCTATATCTGGTTGATTCCGGCGCGCCGATGGTGACAAGCGCGCAAGAGGTAATGCAGGACCTGGGATGGGCGATGACGCCTGTTTCTTGCGGCGTGGAAGACGAAACAAACGGAAATAGACTTGATTTATTGGAGCGGCAGATATATAATCTGCTTTTAAAGGAAGCATCTTCCGCGGAAGAACTGATGCGCGGCATGGATTGCTCGATCAGCGAAGTGAATACGATTTTAACGGTGATGGAATTGAAAGGCCTTATAACAGGGGTTCCGGGGAATAAATTCATCGTTAACAGTTAGTTAACAAAAATATGGTTACAATATAGTATAATAGATAGTAGAATATTTGGAGGAACGGAATGGCAAAAGAAGCGACAAGCGCCGCGAAAAAGAAACCCGCTGCGAAAAAAACGACAAAGGCGGCGGCAAAAAAAACTGCGGCACCGAGCGGCAATCTTGTGATTGTGGAGTCGCCTGCGAAAGCAAAGACGATTGAGAAATTTTTGGGGAAAGGATATGCGGTGCGCGCGTCAAACGGGCATTTGCGCGATCTTCCCAAAAGTAAAATAGGGGTGGATGTTGAAAACAACTTTGAGCCGCAATATACGACCATTCGTGGAAAGGCGCAGCTCATCAAAACGTTGAAGGACGAGGCAAAGCGTTCTAAAAAGGTTTATCTTGCGACTGACCCTGACCGTGAGGGTGAGGCGATATCCTGGCATATTGCCAACATACTGGGGCTTGATCCGGCGGAAGTGAGCAGGATTGAATTTAACGAGATCACGAAGGACGCGGTGACAAGCGCCATTAAAAATCCCAGAAAGATCGATATGGACAGGGTTGATGCGCAGCAGGCGCGCCGTGTGCTGGATCGGCTGGTGGGCTATAAGCTAAGCCCGCTTCTGTGGAAAAAGGTGAAAAAAGGTCTCTCTGCCGGACGAGTGCAGAGCGTTGCGGTCAAAGTAATTGTGGACAGGGAAAATGAAATCCGCAATTTTAAGCCGGAAGAGTTCTGGACAATCAGCGCACAGCTGAAAAAGGAAAAGCAGGAATTTGAAGCAAGATATCACGGCACAAATGGGAAAAAGGCGGAGCTGAAAAATGAGGCGGACGCGCAAACCGTGCTGGATGCAGTCAAAGGCGCGGATTTTGTGGTAGAAAAAGTGAAGAGCGGAACGCGCAAGAAAAATGCGCTGCCTCCTTTCACGACGAGTTTCCTGCAGCAGGCAGCTTCGGGCAAGCTCGGCTTTACAGCGAAAAAGACAATGATGCTGGCACAGATGCTGTATGAAGGCGTTCCATTAAAGGGCGGGAATACAGTTGGACTGATTACGTATATGAGAACGGACTCCACAAGAATTTCCGGCGAGGCGCAGACCGCTGCGCTTGAATTTGTGAAAAAGACGTATGGAGACGAATATGCGCCGCAAACGCCGAATGTGTACCGCGGCAGAAAAAATGCGCAGGACGCACATGAGGCGATTCGTCCGACTTATGTGGACAATACGCCGGACAGCGTGAAGCAATATCTGACGAACGACCAGTACAAGCTGTATAAATTAATTTATACGCGCTTTTTGGCGAGCCAGATGAATCCGGCGCTTTTTGAAACGCTGAGCTATGACATCAATGCAAACAATCATATTTTCAAAGCCAGCGGATCGCGGATTTTGTTCAAAGGTCATCTTGCGGTATATGACTCCAAGACAGACGATGACGATCAGATGATGCTGCCCAAGACGGAAGAAGGAGAAAAGCTCGAATGCCTGGGCGTTACGCCCAAGCAAAACTTTACACAGCCTCCGGCACGATATACGGAAGCGGCGCTCATTAAATTTTTGGAAGAGCGGGGAATCGGACGTCCGAGCACGTATGCGCCGATTATCTCTACCATACAGGATCGCGCCTATGTGCAGAAGGAAGCAAAATCATTTATACCGACTGAGCTTGGCGAGATTGTGACCGACCTCATGGCAAAGAATTTTGCCGACATTGTTGACATCACCTTTACCGCCGATATGGAAGAAAAGCTGGACGGCGTGGAACAGGAAGGCGAAGACTGGAAGAAAGTAATCAGCGATTTTTACGGCCCGTTTGAAAGGGATCTCGAAAGTGGAGAGAAAAATATCGAGCCTGTAAAGCTGCCGGAAAAGATTTCGGACGTGATTTGTGAGAAATGCGGCGCGAATATGGTTTATAAAACAGGACGCTTTGGGGAATTTCTTGCGTGCCCGAATTATCCGGAATGCAAAAACACCAAGCCGATTGTAAAACAGATCGACGTTCCCTGCCCGAAATGCGGCGGGAAAGTCGTCATCAAACGCGGCGGGAAATCTGGAAAGAATTTTTATGGATGCGAGAATTATCCGAATTGCGATTTTGTATCGTGGGATAAGCCTTTGGAAGAAAAATGCGCGGAATGCGGCGCTTATATGGTAGAGGCGAAATTCCGTTATGGCGGGAAGCCCTACAAGAAGTGCTCGAATCCGGAATGCAGTACGAACGAGAAAAAGAAAACGAATGCAAAAAAAGATAGTTAACGTCATAGGAGCAGGCCTTGCGGGGTGCGAATGCGCGTGGCAGCTTGCAAAACGCGGAATCAATGTGCGGCTTTACGAGATGAAACCGCATAAAAAATCACCGGCGCACACTTCCGATTGTTTTGCCGAACTGGTGTGCAGCAATTCCCTGCGCTCTGACCGGATTTGCAACGCAGTGGGTCTGTTAAAGCAGGAAATGAGGCTCATAGGCAGTCTGATTATGAGCACGGCGGATGCAAACAGTGTTGCGGCGGGCGGTGCGCTTGCCGTAGACCGCGCTCGATTTTCTGAGGCGGTGACGGATGCGGTTAAGTCCTGCGGGCTGATTGAAGTGGTGCGCGAAGAGGTGTGCGACCTGTCCCTGTTTGGCGACGAAATTGTGATCGTGGCGAGCGGCCCGCTTACATCTGACGCGCTTTCCGAGTCCATCGGTGAGGTGACGGGGCAGGATCAGCTTCACTTTTTTGACGCTGCAGCGCCAATTATTGCTGCCGACAGCATCAATATGGAACACGCTTTTTTTGCGTCGCGGTATGAACGGGGAAATGACTATATCAACTGCCCGATGACGCGGGAGGAATATGAGGCGTTTTACAGGGAGCTGATTGCCGCACAGTGCGCAGAGCGTAAAGAGTTTGAGCAGGATGGCGTTTTTGAAGGCTGTATGCCAATTGAAACAATGGCAAGGCGCGGACATGACACGATGCTGTTTGGGCCGTTAAAGCCAAAAGGATTGGTCGATCCCAAGACAGAAAAAGAGCCTTTTGCCGTTGTGCAGCTGCGCAGGGAAGACGAACAGGGGAGCATGTTTAATATTGTGGGATTTCAGACGCATTTGAAATTTCCGGAACAAAAGCGCGTATTCGGCCTGATTCCGGCTTTGGCTGAGGCGGAATTTTTGCGGTATGGCGTGATGCACCGCAATACGTTTTTAAATTCGCCGAAATTGCTGGATCAATATTACCGGTTAAGGCGGAAGCCGAGTATCCGGTTTGCAGGGCAGATCACAGGCGTGGAAGGATATATCGAGAGCGCGTCGAGCGGAATGATGGCAGGAATATTTACAGCATATGAGCTTCTTAAAAAGCCGTTGCCGTCGCTTGGCGACGATACTGCCACCGGCGCGTTGTGCGCGCATGTCTGTGGAGCGGTAACATCTAATTTCCAACCGATGAACATCAATTTTGGAATTATGCAGCCGCTGGGGAAAAAAATCAGAAATAAAGAAGAAAAGAATACGCAGATAGCTCATCGTGCGTTAGAAAGAATTCAGGAACTGGGTTTGTAAGAAGGAGGAATTCATCATGGCGATGAAAGCGACAACAATATTGGCGGTCAGGAAAGACGGACAGTGCGCAATCGCGGGCGACGGACAGGTGACGTTTGGAGAAAACATCATCATGAAAAACAGCGCGACCAAGGTGCGCCGGATTTATGGAGATAAAGTGGTGATTGGCTTTGCGGGAAGTGTAGCGGACGCATTTGCGCTTTCTGAAAAATTTGAGGCAAAACTGGAGGAGTTTGGCGGGAGCTTGCAGCGCGCGGCTGTGGAGCTCGCTCAGGAATGGCGGCTGGATAAGGCGATGCGAAAGCTGGAAGCGATGCTGATTGCGGCGGACAGCGACAATTTGCTGATTATTTCGGGGACGGGCGAGGTGATTGAGCCGGACGACGGCGTGTGCGCCATCGGTTCGGGCGGAACCTATGCGCTTGCCGCTGCAAGGGCGCTGATCCAGAATACAGACCTGCCCGCAAAGGATATCGCATACAGGGGACTGAAAATCGCAAGCGAGATATGCGTTTATACAAATGACAATATCAGAGTAGAAGAAGTGTAGGTGAAAAAGTGATGTCATATTTAACACCAAAAGAAATCGTATTGGAGCTGGATAAATATATCATCGGGCAGGATAAGGCAAAAAAAGCTGTGGCAATTGCACTGCGCAACCGCTACAGAAGGAGCTTGCTTGACGAGGAAATGCGCGAGGAGATTACGCCCAAAAATATTATTATGATGGGTCCGACAGGCGTGGGCAAAACGGAAATCGCGCGACGGCTCGCAAAGCTTATGGACGCTCCGTTTGTCAAGGTGGAGGCCACAAAATTCACGGAAGTGGGCTATGTGGGAAGAGACGTGGAATCCATGGTGCGCGACCTTGTTGAGTCATCCATCCGCATGGTGAAGCAACAGCGTTTTGAGACGGTGAAAGACCGAGCGACAGCGAATGCGGAAGACCGACTGGTTGATCTGCTTGTTCCGAACAAACAGGCGCGGCAAAACACCAATCCGTTTGGCGCTTTATTCGGCGCGCCGCAAATCGAGGCTGCTCCGTCGGAGACGGACGAGGAGCGCCAAAAACGCATGTCGCGCAGGGATGAAATCCGCCAAAACCTCAAGGATGGAAAGCTCGAGAATTTGATGGTGGAGCTCGAGGTGGAAGTCAGCACGGGCATGGGGATGGAGATTCCCGGAATGGGCGGAGAAAGCATGGGCGACCTTTTGTCCGGCATTCTGCCCACAAAAACCAAAAAGCGCAAAGTGAATATTACGGAAGCAAGGAAGATAATCGAGCAGGAAGAGGCGGAAAAGCTGATCGATATGGATGAAGTAACCCAGACAGCAATCGACCGCGCGGAGCAAAGCGGGATTATTTTTCTTGATGAAATTGATAAAATTGCAGGCAAAGGGATGGGCAGCGGCCCGGATGTATCCCGCGAGGGGGTGCAGAGGGACATTCTTCCGATTGTGGAAGGAAGCACGGTCGTGACCAAATACGGGCCTGTGAAAACAGACTATATGTTGTTTATTGCCGCGGGTGCGTTCCATGTATCAAAAATTTCTGACTTGATTCCGGAGCTTCAGGGGAGGTTCCCCATCAAAGTGGAACTTGAAAACCTTGGAAAAAAAGAATTTGAGCAGATTTTGACGCAGCCGAAAAACGCAATCACCAAGCAATATGAGGCATTGCTCAAGGCGGACGGGGTGAATTTAAAGTTTGCGCCGGACGCGCTTGAAAAAATTGCGGAATTTGCGCAGATTGTAAATGAAAGCACAGAAAATATTGGCGCACGCCGCCTGCATACGATTATGGAAAATCTGCTGGACGATATTTCGTTTAACGCAAGCGGAATTGAACCGGCGGTGGACGTTGTGATCGATGCGGCATACGTGACTGAGCACTTAAAGCAGGAAGAACAGTATACAAACCTGCAAAAGTTTATTTTGTAAAACCATCGTGCAGGAAAAGCATGTATAATTGTGGTATAATAAACTGAAATGAAAAAATGAGAAGAGAGAAGAGAATTTTGGAAAATACAAGACGGCAACCAAGAAAAACAGGGCAGCAGCAAAAGACCCAGAACGGGAAAAATGGGAATGCTGTTCCCTCCGTGAAGATCATACCGCTGGGCGGTATTGGCGAAATCGGAAAAAACATGACGGTAATTGAGTGCGAAAACGATATTATCGTGATTGACGCGGGCATGATGTTTCCGCGTGAAGAAATGCTCGGCGTGGATTATGTGATTGCGGACACCACCTATTTGCAGAAAAACATCAGCAAAATAAAAGGGATTTTCTTTACGCATGGTCATGAAGACCACATTGGCGGAATTCCGTATATTTTGCAGCGGCTTAATGTTCCGCTCTATGGTTCTACGCTTACAATGGCGTTGATTGAGGCAAAGCTGACGGAGCATCCCGGCGTAGAGCCGAAAATTAATGTCGTGAAAACAGGCGATAAGGTGAAGGCGGGCGTTTTTTCGGTGGAGTTTGTGAAAGTGAGTCATTCCATTGACGACGCAATGGGGCTGGCTATCACGACGCCTGTCGGAACGATTGTGCACACAGGGGATTTTAAAATTGACTTGACCCCTGCTTGCGGCGAGGTGATGGAGCTTTCGCGGTTTGCGGAACTCGGAAAAAAAGGCGTGCTGGCGCTGATGTCTGACAGTACAAATGCGGAGCGCGCGGGTTTTACGATGTCGGAAAGCCAAGTGGGCGAAACTTTCGTTAACTATTTCCGGCAGGCAAAGGGGCGCGTGATCGTCGCGTCGTTTGCTTCTAACGTACACAGGCTGCAACAGGTGATTGATGTTGCGAGGATTTTTAACCGGAAGATTTGTTTATCCGGAAGAAGCATGCTCAAAATTGTCAATGTAACGCGCGAGCTTGGTTATTTGAATGTGGATGACGAGATGCTGGTTGGCTTTGATGATTTGAAAAAGCTGCGTGACAATCAGGTGGTGATTCTCACAACCGGCAGTCAGGGAGAGACGATGTCCGGCCTTGTGCGTATGGCGACGGGGCAGCACCCCAAGCTCAGCATCAAGGAAAATGATCTTGTGATTATTTCGGCGTCGCCAATCCCCGGAAACGAGCGTTATGTGTCTGACGTAATCAATATGCTTTACCGCAAAGGTGCGAGCGTGATCAATGACGCGGTTGATATGGTTCACGTTTCAGGACACGCGTGTCAGGAAGAATTGAAGCTGATGCTTTCGCTTGTGAAGCCGAAGTTTTTCATTCCGGTTCACGGTGAATACAGACATCTTTATAAGCATGCGGCGCTTGCTGAAAAGATGGGGATTAAAAAGAAAAACATCTTTATTCCTGAAATCGGCTCTGTCATCGAGCTTAACCGCAAGATGGGAATCCAGAAGGAAACGGTTGCATCGGGCAGCGTTTTGATTGACGGATTGGGCGTTGGCGATGTGGGAAATGTCGTATTGCGAGACAGAAAACAGCTTTCCTCAGACGGATTGTTTATTGTGGTTGTGACGACCTCGGGCGAGACGGGAGAACTGCTGTCTGCACCGGATATTGTATCGCGCGGGTTTGTCTACATGAAGGAATCAGAAGACCTGCTCGATCACGCGAAAGATCTGGTCATCAATATTGTGGACTCTTGCTATAAAAACGGATCGAGCGACTGGTCAACGCTCAAGGGGCTGATTAAGAAAGAGGTTTCCAATTACTTATATGACATGACACAGCGCAGCCCCATGATTTTGCCGATTATTATTGAAGTATAAGGAGTGTGGCGATGATGGTAAATATTTATGACAAGGCAAACGAACTGGCTTCTTTGATTAAGCAGAGTGAGGAATACAAGGAATACAACCGGATCAAAGAAGAGGTCTATGAGGACGAACAGAACAAACGAATGATCAAGGACTATAAAAAGCTCCAGTTTGAGGCGCAGGCAGCCTATCTGACAGGACAGGAGCCGGAGAAAGATTTGATGGATAAAATTCAGAAAATGGGGGAAGTACTGCAATTTAACCCCAAAATTACAGAATTTTTTTCCGCGGAATATAAATTCAATACGCTCGTTTCCGATCTTTATAAAATTATCGGCGACGCGTGCGACGTGGGCGCGAATATGTTTGACGAATAAGCCCGGGATTTTTATAACAGGAGACATGAAACGTTGGCAAAAAAGCTGAACCATTTTTATCCAAATGAAAATAATTACGTTGATCTGAACGGGATGGATTCCGGCGGCAAAAAACCGCCGAAAAAGAAAAAATCTCAGGTATGGAACAAGCTGCGGCCGCTGGTCATTTTTGTGATCAGCCTGGCTGTCGTTGTTTTGATCGTGTTTAACGCTGTTTCCTATGTAAGGGAGCATTACTTTGACCCGGTGGACAAGGAAAATTCCAATGCGGTGGAAGTGACAATTCCGAAAGGATCTTCTTTGAACAAGATTTCAGACATTCTTTACGAAAATGATCTCATACGCAATAAACAGGTTTTCAAGCTTTATGTTGACTTTTCCGATATGGCCTCCAAGCTGAAAGCGGGCACTTACGAGCTTTCCAAAAACATGACGTTTGACGATTTGATTTATGCGCTGCAGGAAGGCAAAAACGATTCAAATGTAGCAAAAGCGACGTTTAAAGAGGGCTTTACGCTCGAAGATTTTGGCGACGTATTGGTGGAAAAGGGAATCTTGAAAAATACGATCCGCTATAAAGAGTTGGCGACAAGCGGAGAAGCGTTTGCGGCGGACTATGATTTCATTAGCAGTGTGATTGCGGAAAATGCGGCAAAGGAGGAGGGACAGAAGCGCAACTATGTGCTGGAGGGCTATCTGTTCCCAGACACCTATGAATATTTTACGGATGCTTCGGAAGAAGAAATCATTAAAAAGCAGCTAAGTCAGTTTAACGCTGTATTTAAGGACGAATACAAAGCGCGCGCACAGGAATTGGGGATGTCGGTTGACCAGATTGTGACGCTTGCGTCCATTATTGAAAAAGAAGCGCGCAGGTCGGAGGATTTCAGCAAAGTGGCGGCGGTTTTCTATAACCGTCTCAGCGATCCTGATTACGGATATCTGGATTCGGACGCAACGCAGGCATATGCTTTGGGAATCAAGGGTGTGTACGAGCTGGGCGACAAGAAGACGGTTGCCACACCGTATAACACCTTTAGAAACGGAGTCGGCCTGCCGGGGCTTCCGGCGGGACCGATCGGCAACCCTGGAAAAGCGGCGATCGAGGCGGCACTTTATCCGAATGAGGAATTGATGCAGGACGGCGAGAAATATTTCTACTTCGTGGTTTCCAATACGGAAAGCGGCGAGCTTGAATTTAATAAGACGCTGGAAGAACACAATGCGGCAGTGGCAAAATACAAAGCTATGTGGGATCAATCCGATCAGGCGGCGCAGGGAAATTGACAATGAACGAACGGATCGAACTGCTTGCGCCGGCGGGAAATATGGAATGCCTTCAGACTGCGATCTACTTTGGGGCGGATGCCGTCTATATGGCGGGACAAAGCTATGGTCTGCGGGCATTTGCGGATAATTTTTCGGAGCAGCAGCTTAATGAAGCGGCAGAGCTTGTGCACGCCGCAGGCAAAAAACTTTATATCACGGTGAACTCGGTTTTGTGGAATCGCGATTTGCAGGAACTCGAAGCATATGTGCGGAATTTGGCTGAAATCGGCGCGGATGCTGTCATTGTTTCGGATCCCGCAGTACTTGAGACTGTGCGCGCAGCAAAAATTCCGATCACGGTTCACCTCAGCACGCAGGCAAATACGACCAATTATTTGTCTGCTTCTTTTTGGCACAGACAGGGGATTAAGCGTGTGGTTTTGTCGCGGGAGGTTTCGCTTGAGGACATCAGGACGATTCGCGAAAACACGCCTGACACGCTTGAGCTGGAGGCGTTTGTGCACGGTGCGATGTGCGTCGCGCATTCGGGGCGGTGCCTGTTAAGCTCGGTGATGACGGGCAGAAGCGGCAATAAGGGCGCGTGCGCGCAGCCTTGCCGTTGGGAATACTATTTATATGAAAAGGGATATGACGGACAATATTTTCCTGTGATGGAGGATGAACGCGGAACTTATATCATGAATTCGCGGGATTTGATGATGATCGAGCATATTCCGATGCTTGCCGCAGCGGGGATCACGTCTTTCAAAATCGAGGGACGTATGAAGTCCGCCTATTATGTGGCCTCTGTGGTTCACGCTTACCGCCGCGCTCTGGATGCTTATTATGAACAGGGCGAACGGTATGTGTTTGACAAGGGGCTGAAAGAGGAACTTGTGAAATCCGCAACACGTGGGTTTACGACCGGCTTTTTCTTTGGAAATCCCCAGGAGCAGGGGCAGGACGTGACGCGCGACATTGATTTGCGCAGATATACCTTTGTTGGAAAAGTATGTGAAACGCTTTCAGATGGGTTTATCAAATTGGAACAGCGCAATAAATTCAGCGTGGGGGAAACATTGGAAATTCTTTCGCCCAAGCAAAGCAGCGCGGCTTTTACTGTGGAACAGATTTGCGATATGGAGGGCAATGCGCAGGATAGCGCGCCGCACCCACAGCAGTTGGTGAAAGTCAATTGCCCATATCCTCTGGAGTATGGAGATATTCTGCGCAGGCATGACTGAATGATCGCGCAAGAAAAGGAGAAACGAATGATCAGATTTGGCCCTGCGGGAAACTCGGAGGCTTTTTACAGCGAGGGGCATAAGCACACCTATGAGGCACCGGAATGGATTGATGCGCTGGGGCTAAATGCGTTTGAATATTCCTTTGGGCGCGGTGTGAAATTGAAAGAAGAAACGGGAGCGAAAATACGTGAAAAGGCGCAGCAGTTTGGCATTGCCATGAGCGTACATGCCCCTTACTATATCAATCTTGCAAGCGACGAGCCTGAAAAATTTGAAAAGAATTTGAATTATTTCAGGGAATCTACAATCGCCGCCGGATATCTGGGGGCGAAACGCGTGATTTTTCATCCGGGTTCCTGCGCAAAAATGGACAGGAAGCTGGCTTTTTCCAATGTAAGGAAAAATTTGAAGGCAATTATTGGTGCGCTCCATGCGGAGGGATATCATGATTTTCTTTATTGCGCCGAAACGATGGGCAAATTAAATCAAATTGGCGATCTGGAAGAAATCGGCCTTTTGACGGCGGTTGACGAGTGTGTTTATCCCACGATTGATTTTGGCCACCTGAATGCGAGAACACTGGGCGGACTGAAAAGCAGGGCGGATTATCTGGCAGTATTCGATCACCTGAGAAACAGGGCGGGGGAAGAAAAGACGAATCACATGCATGTACATTTCTCGCATATTCAATACACGGACAAAGGGGAAAAGTTGCATCTGACCTTTGAGGATACGCAGTGGGGACCTTTTTTTGAACCGCTTGCGCAAATTTTGGCGGAGCGCGAGAGAATGGAGCCGGTGATTATTTGCGAGTCAAGCGGAACACAGGCTTATGACGCGGCAAAAATGAAACAGTTATATGAGGAAGCGAAATGAATAACATTACGAAAATAAGAAACTTAGGAAAAGCGGATGCGTATTTGATCTCGTCGGTTGAAAACGTGGCATACCTGACCAATTTTTCCGGTGATTGCTCCCAGCTTTTGATTACGGCAGACGAGGCGTTGTTTTTCACTGATTTCAGGTATGTGGGACAGGCGCAGCAGGAAATTTCGGACGCGGAAGTGATTATGACCGGCGGGGGAGACCGCATTACAAAGATGAACGAATATCTTGCGGGCAAGGGTGTTAAAACATTAGGCATTGAAAAAAACAATGTGACGCTCAAGGTGTTTGAAGGATATCAGCAAATCTTTGAGTCTTATTCTTATGCGGATATCGCAAATGATTTGCTTGCGTTTCGTATGATCAAGACGGAGGACGAGCTTTCCAAAATCAGGAAAGCCGCAAAAGCCAATGAAATTGCTTTAAATGAACTTTTGCCGTTGATCAGGCCGGGCGTAAGCGAGCTTGATATCAGGGCGGAGATGGAATACCGTATGCAAAAGCAGGGGATGGACCTTGCTTTTCCCACGATTGTGGCCGCGGGTCCAAATTCGGCTTTCCCGCACGCGACACCCACCGATTACAAGGTGCGGCAGGGGGATTTCGTTACCATTGATTTTGGATGCAAATATCAAGGCTATTGTTCGGACATGACGCGAACTTTTGCAATTGGAAATGTTGACGCAGAGCAAAAAAAAATATATGATATAGTTAAGAGTGCACAAATGAGCGCGGCGCAGGCTGCTGTGACCGGCGCTGACACATTTACCGTCGACAAAACGGCGCGCGACATCATCGTTCAAAATGGCTATGGTAAATACTACGACCACGGGACGGGGCATGGCGTGGGAAGATTTATTCACGAGCTTCCTGTTTTGAACCCGCGTGAGAGTATGCGCCTTGAAAAGAACATGGTATTCACCGTGGAGCCGGGAATTTATGTGCCGGGCGTTGGCGGCGTAAGGATTGAAGATCTGCATATTGGCGGCGTTGGCAGCCTGTATGAGTTTACAAAGGATTTAATTTTGTTATAATAAACAGGAGGTAAGATATTCATGGTTTCAGCCGGAGAATTCAGAAAAGGGATGACAATCGAAATAGACGGGCAGGTTTGGGTTATTGTAGACTTTCAGCACGTCAAACCCGGAAAGGGCGCGGCGTTTGTCCGTACAAAAATAAAAAATGTTGTAACAGGAAGTGTTTTGGAAAAAACTTTTAACCCGACGGAAAAGTTTCCGAAGGCACACGTTGAAAGAAAAGAGATGCAGTATCTGTACACGGATGGAGAGCTTTATCATTTCATGGATACAGAAACCTATGAACAGCTTCCGCTTAATTTTGACAAGGTAGAGGATTCGCTTCCCTATATCACAGAGAACATGAATGTGACAATCAAATTCTTCAAGGGTGAGGCGTTTTCCGTAGAGCCTCCGAATTTTGTTGAGCTTACGATTACGGAAACAGAGCCGGGCTTTAAGGGCGATACGGCAACGGCGGGCAATAAGCCGGCTATTATGGAAACAGGCGCAAAAATCATGGTTCCGCTGTTTATCGATACGGGAGATAAAATTCGCATTGATACAAGAACAGGGGAATATATGGAGAGAGTATAAGGTCTTTTTAATAAATATTGTTTTTACAGTTCCCGATTGGGTATAAATGCATTATATAAAAAGAAACCGGAGGTATATTCTTATGGCAGATAATAAGCTCACCACACAAGATACGGCAATCAAAAAGGAAAGCAACGGTACCATTACTTTTGCAAACGAGGTGATCGCTACCATTGCGGGTCTTGCAGCGGTTGATATCCCGGGCGTTGCGGGCATGAGCGGAGGCTTTGTAGACGGAGTAACGGAGCTTCTGGGCAGAAAAAATCTTTCCAAGGGAATTAAAGTTGA
The DNA here is from genome assembly GCA_964592155.1 of uncultured Christensenella sp. Classification (GTDB taxonomy): domain Bacteria; phylum Bacillota; class Clostridia; order Christensenellales; family Christensenellaceae; genus Christensenella. The sequence goes on along the minus strand of CAZQDA010000002.1, from coordinate 3,796 downwards.
AGTTGGCACGGAAGAAGTGGCGGTAGACATTGCAATTATCGTTGATTATGGAACGCCTGTTCCGGAAATCGCCCAAAACATCCAAATGGCTGTAATGAAGGCTGTTGAAACGATGACCGGCCTCAAAGTGGTTGAAGTGAACATCAGCATTCAGGGAATCAAATTCAAAGAGTCTGCTTCGCCGCGCAAAGAGCAGAAGGAAGAAAAGCCGGCAAAAGAAACCAGCAGAGTAAAATAAGTTGATTCACAAAGCGTGAGATTTTTGATACCCGGTCTTTTTATGTCCAAGACCGGGTATCTTTAAATCATGGAAATGATGAAACGTGTCAGTGTTTTAGGAGGATTGAAGAAATGAAAATGAAGGTGGGAACAAGGGTCGTCCTGACAATTTTTCTTGTTGTAGTCATTGCGGCATGTGGATTTTTACTTGCTATTATCGCAGGACTTTTGCCTGCAGATCAGTTGACAAACTTTGCATATACAGCTACGAGCGGCGATATCTGGTTTAAGGTGCTTTATGCGGTGATTGCCATCGTTATGATTATTGTCAGCTTCATGCTGATGTTCTTTGGCATGGGAAAACCGGTTGCGGCAAAAACGGCGAGTGTGGCAACCTTTGAGAGCGGGAGCGTGGCAATCACAATCAAGGCAATCGAGGAACTGGTGGAACGGTTTGTACACAAAGACAAAAATATTATGGGGCTTAAAACAAATGTGATATCGCAAGCAAATGCGCTGGAGATGAATCTTGAGGTGTGCGTACTGCCGGAATCGGATATCCCGCAGGTTACAAAAGAGCTTCAGGAAGGTCTTTCGGAATACATCCAGAAGCACACGGGCATTGTGGTGAGTAAAATTTCCATTACGGTGATTGGCATCAAGGAAAATACCGTGAGGGCTGCCTGACGAATCGGAGGCGCAGTAATGATGAAAGAAAAATTTTTTGAATGGTACGGCGAGCACAGCGGATTATTTTGGGGTATGGTAATCGGCCTTGCTGTGGCGATCCTGTTTCTGGTCATCGGTTTTTGGGCCACCATCCTGATTGCGCTGTGCGTGGGGATCGGGGCGTTTTTAGGAGCGCGGCCTGATATACGAATTATGATCAAAGAATGGTTTTTGGGATTATTTACAAAAAAGAATTGACTTAATGGAGGAATTGTTTTGGCATGAGCAGGAAAAGCGCACGCGAAACTGCAATGAAACTTTTATACGAGTACAGCATCACAGGAGAGCTTTCTAAAAACTCCTTAAAGGATGCTCCCGATGCCCTTAACGCAGAGGAGCTCGACAAAGAGAATCTTCAGTACATTGACCAGATTATAGGAGATTTTTTGGAAAAGCAGCAGGAAATCGACGATATTATTTCATCAAATTCCCACGCATGGAAGATAGACCGCATTGCAAAGGTGGATTTGGCAATTCTGCGGCTTGCCATTTATGAGCTCATGTATATGGAGCAGATTCCTAAAAAGGTTGCAGTAAATGAAGCGGTGGAGTTGGCGAAAAAGTATTCGTCAGACAAATCGTATCAGTATGTAAACGGTCTTTTGGGCGGTTACCTGAAAAGCGGAGAATCCCGATGAGGATATTTCTGGGAATTGACACAAGCTGCTATACGACGTCCGTTGCAGTTGCGGATGAAAAGCAAAACATCATATGTAACAAAAAGATACCGCTTGAGGTTGCGCAGGGAAATAAAGGTCTGCAGCAGTCTCAGGCTGTATTTCTTCATATCAAAAATTTGACGAAATTATTTCGTGAAAATCATATTTTTTCCTATGGAGCAATCGATGGAGTGTGCGTGAGTGAAAAGCCTCGTCCGCAGGAAGGTTCTTACATGCCGGTGTTCACGGTGAGCGCCATGGCGGGGGCCATGACAGCAAGCCTTACCGGAGCAGATGTTTTTTATGCGACGCACCAGGAGGGCCATCTTGCGGCGGCCCTGATTGGAAAAATGATGCCACAGAATTTTTTGGCTGCCCATGTGTCCGGAGGTACGACCGAAATACTGGAAGTGAAAAACTGCAGCAGCGGCTTTGAAATAGGGCTTGTCGGCGCGACCAAAGATATCGCGGCGGGACAGGTGATCGATCGGCTGGCGCAAAAACTGCGATTCCCGTTTCCGGGTGGAAAACACATGGAAGACTGCGCAAAAAAAAGTCAAAAGGATTTACATTTTAAAATCAGCGTCAAAGCCTGCAATATGAATTTTTCAGGAATTGAGGCGCAAAGCCAGCGGGCGGCAGAACGGGAAAATGATTGCGACGTATGCCGCTCTGTTTTACTTGCGGTGGCAAGAACGCTTGAAGAATCGCTTTTAGCGGCGCAAAAACAAACGGGGCTTCATGATATTCTTTTATTTGGCGGCGTGATGAGTAATTTGTTGATAAGAGACCATATTTCGTCTAAAATAGAAGGAGTACGATTTGCAGAAGTAGAATATTCCGCAGATAATGCTGCGGGTCTTGCCGTTTTAGCGGCACAGCATAAAGGGGGAACAAAATGAGCGCACAAATTTTAAGCGGAAAAGAGCTTTCCGAGGAAATTCGGGAACAGTTAAAGCAGCGGGTGAAGGAACTAAAAGAAACGAAAGGGATTACGCCCGGCCTTGCGGTGATTCAGGTGGGCGACGACGGCGGATCCACGATTTACGTGAACAACAAGGAAAAAGCCTGCGGAGAGGTAGGAATTTATTCAGAGGTGAACAGGCTTGATGAGCAAACGACTCAGGAGCAGTTGCTTGCGCTTGTAGAGCAATATAACAACAATCCGAAGATTCATGGATTGCTGGTGCAGCTTCCGCTGCCGCCCCATATCGATGAAACTGAAATTTTAAAAAATATCAATCCTCAAAAGGATGTTGACGGATTTCATGTGCAAAATGCAGGCAGTCTTTTTACAGGACTTCCGGGTCTTGTTGCATGCACGCCCAAGGGTATTATCAAGCTGATTAAAAAATCCGGTATCGACCTTGCCGGCAAGAACGCGGTGGTGATCGGCAGAAGCAACATTGTCGGAAAGCCTGTGGCGATTTTGTTGATGAATGAAAATGCGACGGTGACAATCTGCCATTCCAAGACAAAGGATCTTGCCAAGGTGTGCGCACAGGCGGATGTTCTTGTGGCGGCAATCGGCAGGCCGGAATTCGTGACCAAGGATTTTGTGAAGCCGGGCGCGGTTGTGATTGACGTTGGAACCTCGCGCGTGGACGGAAAGCTGAAGGGTGACGTTAAATTTGATGAGGTGAGCGAAGTTGCCGGCTATATTACGCCTGTTCCGGGCGGGGTGGGGCCGATGACAATTACGATGCTGATGGAAAACACGGTGGATGCCGGAGAGATGTATGGATGAACTCGTTCTTTCTGTCCACGAACTGAATTATTATGTGGCAGACAAGCTGTCGAGCGATCCCTTTCTGGAAGAAATTTGGATCAAGGGTGAAGTGACGGATGTAAACCTGAAACACAACACGCTTTATTTTGTGTTAAAGGATGACACCGCTTCGGTTGGCTGCATGCTATTTGATTGCGATGAGGCGGTTGAATTTACGGATTCCATTGTGGAAGGGCAGACGATTTTGGTTCGCGGTGATATTTCCTTATATTGGAAAAACGGAAATTACCGGATCATTGTGAAAGAAGTACAGATGATAGGGCTTGGAGAACTCTTCGCGCGGTTTGCGCGGATTAAGGACAAGCTGGAAAAGCTTGGCGTTTTTGAGGAAGCCCGCAAACGCGAAATCCCCAAATATCCCCGGAAAATTGGGATTGTTACCTCCGCAACCGGCGCGGTG
>CAZQDA010000001.1:89865-97063 GCA_964592155.1 uncultured Christensenella sp. | reverse complement strand
GATAGATACTTATGGAGTAAATTTATCAAATATTAAAATATATCAACAAGGTATTTCCTTCTTTGCAAAATTATCAAATAAGATCTTACAAATATATCTCACATGGGTTCCGTTTGAAAACAGATATGTTTTTGTAACTACTTTAAACGGATTAAATTTGTTTGAAATAGAAGTTTTTGCCGCTGAAAATAGAGTTTATTTAGAGCATAAAGAGATAAGATATACTGAAATATTTTCAGGGCTTAATTATTCAACAAAAATTAATAATGTTTATTATACAGTTGAGTATATAGATCAAAATACGCTTAAATTAAACGGCAATTTAATAAATATAGTTGAGTGCAGCCAATATGTATATAAGTGTTTAAAAACACAAATAAAAGCTATTGACGGAGCAAATGGATTATATTGCTTCATATTTAACGAGCTACAAAATAAAGGAGTTTTTTTAAGTCAAGTTATAAACTTTTTTGAAAAATATTGCTAAAATATTTGGAACTTTAAAATAAATACCATATCTTTACAAAAGAAAATAACACTAACAATAAAATTTTAAAGCTATGGCAAGAGAGAAAAAATTTATCGTAACGGTTGCGCTTAACGGCACTTCAAATGATTTCAAATTCTATAAAATAGAGTACGCAAAAGAATTCGCAGAAGGAATAATAAAGCGTAATAAAGGACATGAAATTAAGTGTAATTTTTAAGCCGTTGCAGCGGCGAAAAACAGACTTTACGCTGCAAGCGTTCCCGGTTCGCCGGGAGGTAGTATAAACTTTAAAAACACTGATAAAATGGAAGCAACAAGTAGGCAACTCTGGGCGCTATATTGCGCGACAAAAAAAGATTATCGCAACGAAAAACTAACAAAAGAGCAGGCAAGTAAAATGTTGTCGGAGTTTAACGCTAACAAGGCAGCAAGCAACAACAAAGGCAACAAAGAGGCTGTTTTTTCGGAGTTGTGCAATTTAGCCAAAGAGCGTCAAGGCGTGCAGTTTGCTTGCGGTTTTGTCCGGATCGAGTTTTCAAAGAATGCGAAAAAATGTAATGCGGATTTTCAGACCTTCAAACAACAGCTAACAGCCTTTTGCGTCAAAAAATTGGGGCAAAAAATAGCGCCCACACTGGCGCAAGACTATGTACTCAATGAAGCTATCGCCGAGGCATATCTGAAGTATAGCGGTGTAGACGGTTTTGTGCATAGCTGGGTAGACTAATAAGCCGGTCAGGCGGCTATAAATAGACTGTTAAGCCTGAAGCGTTGCACCTCAAAAGGGGTGCAGGTAGTAAAAAAGATTAAAAAAAAGTTACGATATTTTTTGCAAAGTCAATTTTTATTTCTAACTTTGCATAAGCAACAAGAAGGTAAGCGTTACCTCCTTTAAAGTTAACGCCAACGAATTACGATCGTAAATCGTAACGGGTGCAGTCCCGGAGGTCACTAAAATCTGCCGCGAAATGTAATAGCAAAGTAGCGCAACAATCCCGCACAGGCTCGGCAACGACCACGGGTAAAAATTGACGAAATACAATTTGTCAATTGAGCGAGTGACCGAGCATTTGAACCGCAAAATTTCGGATTATATGCGTGGAAAACGCATACCCCTTTTGCTACTACACAATGCCAACAAAACGCTGTAAATTGACAAAAATAGTCCATTATCGGCTGATCCTGATAATGGACACTAAATTATTAATCTTAAAATTTTTTAATTATGAAAAATGTAAATACTTATCGTATTTTTTCAATCAGAAAAAGCGACAATAAAGCGTGCGAAGTTCTTTTTTCCGGGACTGCCAAAGAATGTAAAGAGTTTGCTTTTGGCAAAGAAAATTCTGGTTTTGATGTGCAACGAATTTTCCGCATATCAGAAAAATCAGGTTATATTTTTAAAGCTAAATAAAAATGAAACAAATACACATTTTTACGGCTCTATTTTGGGCGATCGTAATTATCGAGACTTTTTACCCCTTTGGCTCTTTTGTAGCTAACTGGTTCGGCTCTTTCGGAACTTTTTGTGGACAAATTATTTGTGTGTGTGGTCTATTCTGCACCGCGCTATCTCTGTGCAAACCATTTGAACGGCTGATGCGCTAATCTTTAATCCGCGCGACTTTGATCGGTTGCGCGGGTACAATGAACGAATAATTAATTAAAAACTTTAAAAATTACGATTATGGAAAAGTACACACAAAAACAACTTCGCAACCTTGTAGCAACTGGCGCAGCTATTGACGTCACAAACGCACGAGACAACAAGGTTATTTCAGAGCCATACCGTCAGATTGGCTACTCTGCTGGTGTATATGGTTGCAACGGGCAACTGTATAAAGGCATAACAACGGGCAAATTATATGCTATCACAAGTAGAACAACGGCAATATATCTGTTCTAATTTCAAAGGGCGCACCGTGTGGATAGCTTGAGCGACACAACCGCGCCCACAATTAACCAATTAAAAACTAATAAAATGATTACTTTAAATTTACCCAAAAATCAAGCGTCAAAAATTAATCTTAAAAATTTAGCAACGTTTGAAGAAAATTATAATTTATACGCTAACCTTTTCTATGTTAGACCGTGTTTTATTCTAAAAATGGAACATAATGAGATTATTTTTAGAACTGCTGATGAGTTTAACGGTTGGATAAATGGTGCGATAAATGCTATTTATGAACTGCCTAAATATCGCAAGTAACAACCTAATAGCCCCGCACGCCTGAACCGTTTGCGGAGGCACAAATAAATTTATCCATGTTAAAAGTAAAATAATTATGCCACACTTCACAATCAAATTAAACGGAAAGCAAATAGTTTGCGACACGTTGTCAGAATGCGCCGAACAAGTGCGAAAGCATATCGAACAAATGCGCATAACCGCCTCAAATTTTAAAGATATTGAGGTGACACATACAAAGTATAGTCGAGTAGCTTTTATCGGCTATAGCGGTCGAATAATGACCGTAAATCGCACAATTCACAAGTTTATTAATGTAACTGCTACAAACTATTAAAAATATCATGAAAACAATAAACAGAATACCCAACTTCGACAATTTTCTGATTGAATTATCGGAACTGACAGAGGCAAACGAACATACTGAACGACTTATTCGAGAGGCCGAAATATGCGAAAATAGCGATCTGCTCCGCCTTTGTAAACTTATCGGACAAATTCACGAAATAGAAGGGCACATGCCTATTTCTCAATATCGGCTGGCTGTTCACGAGCGGGTTTATGACGCGATCGAACAAGCACACGGTAAAGAAGTAAGGAATTTAATTTATAACGCATAAAACCGCGCCTACAGGATTTTATAGGTAAATTAACGATGAAAACAACAGTAAACGATATTCGCCAAGAAATTGACATTGTAAATCAGTACGAAAGTGGGTATACTTTTTATACTGAATGTGGAATTTACACTATTTTAAAAAATAAAGTAGTAGTAAAAAGTGGGCTTACTTGTAAGGAATGTTTTAAAGCATTACAATCTATAAGAGCTATTTCAATGCGTCCAACATTATGACACCTCAAGAGCGTTTCGGCATATACAGCCGAACAGGTATCGACCCGATGCGTAAAGTTGAACGACCGAAAATAGGTAAGTTAATGCACTTTAATGATGTTATGGCGTGCGGAAACTTTGCGCTACTTCAACTAAAGAAAAAAGAGCTAATACAAAGAGGCTTTAAAAAGGAAAATTTGAAAATAACTTATTAAAATTACAATTATGACAGAGGCGAAAAAAGACAAAATGCAAGAATACATAAATACACAAATTAGCAAAGGCACTATAAATGTTTTAAACGGCAAACGTGTATATTCTTTTCAGCCTTTTGGTGGCGAGTTCCCCTCTTTGCGTTCAATTAATAAGGTTTTAGACTTCATTAGGGCTAATATACACGATGCAGATTTAATGCGTTTATTTAGACCTTATAAAGACGAAAACGGAACGTACATAAAAAGCTACATATATGGGCGTGAAGGAGTGATAAAACATTATTATAATTTAACTTGCTAAATTTTGAGACATGAAAAAAATAGTAAAAATATTGGCTTTAATGGCGACCGCTATATATTTAGTCGGTTTGCTTATGGGTAAAATAACTTTTTGTAAATTTATCCTTGTTATTAGTATCGCATGGGTAGGCGTTCCGTTAATGATGTTTGTATTCATTCCGTTGATTGTCGCTTTCATAGTTCTTATTTGGAAAATTTAAATATATTGACCAGCCGTATAATAGTGTATTTAATTATGGCGAACAGCTTTATTTAGTTAAGGTGAACGAAAATAAAGTAATAGTAAATAAAGTTGAATAACTATGAATGCGAATTAATTAACAATATGGAAAACTTTGCAATTAGGATTTTCCAAAATAAAAGTTTTTGAGAGATGAAAACAATAGTACAAAATTATAACATATTTGCGTGTTTTGATTATGAAAATACAGCAGATGAAATTAATGGTTATAAACTTGGCGAGGTAGTTTATGACCAATTTGGAGAATTTGGTATAATTATACAAATTTATGGCAATGATGTCAGATGCGATAGTAATGGAATTTGCAGCGTTCATTCTATTAAAAAAAACAGCAATATTGCCGGGTGTGTATCTTATATTCAATCAATCAAAAGACTGAAAAATGAAGTACCTGTAATAATACAACAGCGATGAAAAACTTTAAAACAGTATACAAAACCCGAACAACGGCGGATAAAATCCGAGACAGTTACGCAATGTTCCGCGTATGTATGTCCCGAATGATCCGAGGCGATAAACCACGATTCTGTAAATTATTGTTTGGTAGATAAAATTGAATAATATTTTAAATAATTTATTTATACCGATATCTATTAATATCGTTAATTATTGTACTTTACATTAAAAACTAAAATATATGACAACCTTTAAAAAATGCAGCGTTGTTATGCTGCCGACAAAAGACAAGAAATACGGTGTAGTAGCTAAAACGCCGAATGGAGAGTTTGAAAATGATTTGGTTCATATTTATATCTGTTCTTATGATGAGATTAAGATAGGTGATTATGTCTATAGTAATCTTTTTAATACGATTCAATATATAGGCGATGAAAGACTATTAAACGAGAGTAATGGTCATTGTAAAAAAATCATCGCCACAACCGACAAAAGCCAAAACCTGCCCGAAATACCCGAACAATTCTTGAAAGAGTTTTGCGATAATGGCGGGATTTGGGAGGTTGAAGTTGAGTATGAAGAAATAGCAAAGTGTCTTAATTATCCAATTGAAAATTGCCCGTTTTATGAGTGTAGCTTTAAAAAATGTGATGATTGCGAGTCTTATTTTTATCCCAAACTCACCAACAACACAATCAGCATCCGCTATACCAAACAGACTTTGACGAGGGATGAGGTTGAACGGCTATGTAAAGAGGCATTTAATCTTGGCAAAACTGACATTATAAATGATATTAACACTTGGCTAAAACAAAATATTAACTAAAACTATGCAAAAATTCATATCATGGCGGCGCGTCTCAACCAAAAAGCAGGGGCGCAGCGGATTGGGTTTAGAAGCTCAATCGGATATTATAAATTACTTTGTTTCGGCTGAAAATGGGCGGTTAATTGCCGATTACGCAGAAGTATATACGGGCAAGGATTTAAGCGGCTGCACAGAGCTAAAAAAGGCTATTGCACACGCAAAAAGTATCGGTGCTATTTTGATTATCGCAAAGACCGACCGTTTCAGAAATACAATTGAGGCATTGCAAGTATATGAGGATATGGGCGACGGCAATATCATGTTTTGCGACTTGCCTCACACCGATAAATTCACTTTGACTTTATTCTTTGCACTTGCAGAACGAGAGGCACTTCTTGTTTCTGTGCGAACAAAAAAAGCGTTAGAGGTGAGCAAAAATAGAGGCGTCAAATCAGGGCGAGCGAATCCTTTGTACGGCAATAATCCGAACGACACCCGAACAGCCGAAGAGCGAGCATTTGCAAGGGAACATGGCGAACTAATGCAGAAAGTGAATAAGAACAAAGCCTCTTTATTAACACCCGAAAAACAAGCTCTTTTAAAACTATACAGACAAGTTGTACCACAACTGAACGCCGCAAGTATAGACGGTGAAATGTTTTGGATTAATTGGCGCAGAGAGACAACGAGAGTAACAAAGGAGCACCACAGGCAAGTAGCGCGACTTATTACAGAGTTTGATGCGTCTAATGGCTTATTACCTAAATACATTTCAGACATAAGGTTGAAGTGTATATGGAACTCGACAATTCTGTCAATCAAACGATACAACGAACTGAACGAGCAACTCGAACAATTTAACGAAAATTATAAACACTTTAAAAATAACTAATTATGATACTAATAAAAATAATTGTCGGAATATCTATTATTCCTGCTTGCTTGAGTATCCTTGCGAAAGAAGGCGGCAAAGTTTAATAAACAATAATCTTAAAACAAAATATTATGAGACGAACGGCATTTATATTAAAAAATAACGACAATATTAAGTGTAAATTAGAGGAACTTGGATATACTCCGCATTTTGGCATAGATAATAGTCTGCCATATATCTATTGCGATACACACCGCATGGGATTAAGATATGGCACTTTCTACACTGAAATGAGAGTTATTGGTGAGAATTGCCTACATAACGAAAGAAAGTTTATAGATGTTGCTCGTGATATAAAAAGAGATTATGAAATTTATATTAAAAGCAGAAAATAAATTTGTAAATTTAAAATATTCTGCATACCTTTGCGGAGTGAATAACAACTAATAAAAATAAAACTATGAAAACTATCAACAGAGACGAAAATGGACGTTTTTGTAAAAAAGAAAAAAATAACTCAAATTTCGATCAAATCAAAAAAGATATTATTGAATTTGGCAAGAAATTTAGAGCTTGCAAAGATGAATTTGAGAGAGTTTTATCAAGCACTAATATAGAAGAATTATCACAAGTAATTAAAGATAATTTTAATTGGTGCTGTGTCAATTATAAAGAATTTGGATCAATAATTAAAAAGCATAAATATGCCTTTGCTACTGTTAGAATTTATTATAACGAAACAGTGGTTGAAAATGGTTTTTTACTTTGTGACAACTCAACGGCTACGCTTTGGGGCAACTCAACGGCTACGCTTCGAGGCAACTCAACAGCTGTGCTTCGAGACAACTCAACAG
>CAZQDA010000001.1:0-89765 GCA_964592155.1 uncultured Christensenella sp. | reverse complement strand
TACGCTTTGGGACAACTCAACGGCTACGCTTTGTGACAACTCAACGGCTACGCTTCGGGACAACTCAACGGCTACGCTTTATGATAACTCAACGGCTACGCTTTGTGGCAAATCAACGGCTACGCTTCGAGGCAACTCAACAGCTGTGCTTCGAGACAACTCAACAGCTACGCTTCGGGGCAACTCAACAGCTACGCTTTGGGACAACTCAACGGCTACGCTTTGTGACAACTCAACGGCTACGCTTTGTGGCAAATCAACGGCTACGCTTTATGATAACTCAACGGCTACGCTTTGGGGCAACTCTTATTGCATTATATATTCGTGTATAGAATGCTATATAAATGATAATGCTATTGCGCGATATTATCATACGAATGAGGTGAGATATTGCAAAGATAACATTAAATTTAAAGAGGTCGATATGACAAATAAATAAGTTGAACGAATAAAACGAATTAGTTATGAAAAATAGTTATCAGTATGCCGATGAAATAACATTGATATTTTGGTTGAAAGAAAATCAGAACAAGCCAAATGCAGAAATAATAAGAATGCTTGAGTCAAAACTATCTGACATCATGCAAGAATCTTTTGAAAATGGAGTTAATAAGGGTTTGCGAATGAGCATAGATTCTATTTCAAAATTAATTCCTTATAAAGAATAACAACTAAGACCCTCGACCGATGAGTGAACGGTAAAAAGATGAAAGCAAAATTATTAATTGACATTTTGAGTAAGTTTTCAGATACCAACATTACGTTATACGACAAAAACGGAGACGAAATAGTAATAGACAGGTTTGATATAGGACACGATGGTGAATATAACATAACTGATTTGTATTTATATTGCGAAGAAGAATAGTTATGACAATCCAATTCCACACATCAAAGCCGAGAAAAGCGTATGTAAACGGCAAACGAGCGAGTTTGCAAAAGGCTTACGACTTATTGCATACTATTCCTATTTCTAATTGGGTAGTAGATATAGAAGGCGAAATATTAATTTATACAACTAAAAACTAAAACCATGACAACCAGAACCGAACAAGAAAGAAATCACGGCATTAAGTTTATTTTGCCTAACGGAAACTATATTTTGATGTGGGAGGAAACTAACTACACGGGCGTTATTTCTGTTAGAAATGCAAAAGGTACAGCTCTTTGGCAAAAAACAAACTGCACTATTAACGATTTCCCATTTGCGATTGAGATAGCTAATCGTGGTATTCAAACAGATGTCTTTGAATCTTAGTTGAACAAAATGACCGAGTATTAACTTATAAAAGTGAGTAAAAATGACCGTATCAGAACTAAAACAATACCTACAACTGCTCCCCGATGACATTGAGGTATGCGGAAAAACAGCAAGGGATAAATTCTCTGTGCAAAAAATAACCGAACAAGACGGTAAGATTTATCTTTGCGATTTGGATTACGAGCAAAGTAAAGATGATGCTTGTGGTGAAACTATGTTTACTATAATTAAAATGAAAAAACAATGAAAAAAAATTATTTGTCTTATTTATCTTATTGCTTTTATTAGTAATACAGCAGTTGTCTGTGATTATGCAAATAAAGGTACAATTACTCCGTATGCAGTAATATGTTTCTTTTTTGCCATGTATTTCTTAATATCATTAATTTTTCAGTTAAATACTAAAAACTAAACCTATGACCGAATATAAAAAATGCAGCGTTGTTATGCTGCCGACAAAAGATAAAATTGGAAGTATTCATTTTGTAAACAATAAATATTATCCTACTAATTATGCTATTTCAAGATCAGATGTAAAACATTTTCATCTTTATATCTGCTCTTCTGATGAGATTAAAGAGAGGGATTATGTGTTTACACAGGACAACGAAAGTCGTATTGAGAAGGTGAATAGTAATTTAGATTTTCACAAAACTTTTAAGTCTAAAAAAGTCATCGCCACAACCGACAAAAGCCTAAATCTACCCGAAATACCCGAACAATTCTTGAAAGAGTTTTGCGATAATGGCGGGATTTGGGAGGTTGAGGTTGAGTATGAATATGGAGATATGTGCCAAAGTCGTCATAATTGTAGTGATTGCATTGATTGTGATTTTTATGGCGATTCAGTAAATTGTATTTTCAGAAAAGAAAAAGCATTTCCATTATCTGAAAATGAATTACCTTTAATTGAAAATAACACAATCAACATTCGCTCTGCTAACCAGACTTGGACGAGAGATGAGGTTGAACAATTATGCGAAAAGGCTTATATGAGCGGCATAAATGCGAAAACATTTTGGGAGGAAGATTTTGAAAATTGGCTAAAAGAAAACATTAACTAAAAATTTGAATTATGGCGTGGATAGCAGTAAATAAAGATGGAGAAGAAAAAATCTTTGAATGTAAGCCCGAAAGAGGTATAACAACAATGAGTAAGATTCATTTATGGACTTATAATTTAGGCTATGATAGCGTTCCTTTACCCAAAGGAACAATCAAAAAACTTATCGGGCGAGATATGGTTTGGGAAGATGAGCCGATTGAATTAAAATAACTATGAAATTGAACGATTATGAATGATAGATATGTTTACTATATAATTCACCCAAGAGGTGATAAAAACAAGATTGATGTACTTGAATATTGGACTGGTGCTTGTGATATTTATGATTATTCTATTGCATCAAGGCATACGTTTACGGAAGAGCAAGAGGCTATTGACTATGCAAAACAATTAGCAAAACGACACAGCATACAATATGTCGGTAGGAATAACGCAGGAGATAAACATAATTATTTGGATTAACTGTTAAATAATTTTGCCAATTAAAAATAAAATACTATCTTTGTGGAAAATTAAAAATATGATTAATCCCGAACCACAACTTGAACATCAATACGAAAAACGAAGTTGCAATAACTGCTGTTATATTGGATCATGTATCGCTACTAAAAATAGAGATGAAACAATGACATGGGCTGATTGTGCAAAATATGGATGTCGCCAATATAAAGGCGAATTTATTAACGAAATATCAAAATTTACAAATGATGAATCAAAAAACGAATACATCGAATGTCTTTTTTAAAGGCGAACGATTCAATGCACAGAAACAGGCTGAACGACTTCTTAAAGGCGTTAATGTAAGCAAAACAACAACTACTGATATAGTTAAAATGGCTTTTGAACAGGCATATTCGCAATGCGAAAGTCATTTGGATAGGAAGACTTATCAAGATAATAAAAACACAAAATTAGAGGAAGAAAGGCTTATTAAAGCGAACTCTAAACTAAAGAAAAAATCGGGTAGTAAAAGTTTGATGGCTACAAAAGCAAATATCCGCGCAGATGTTTACCGTCGGTTGAAAAAGAAATATCCACCTAAAGTTGTTGATGAGGTTATAAGCGAAGTATACGAATCAATAAAGGACTTTGCGCTAAAGGGTATCGTTGTCCGAATTGAAAAATTTATCGAACTTTCACTTAAACAAAAAGGTAAGCCATTTTACGATATTAACACGAACAAATTTAGAATCGGAGTAACACAATTACACACAAAGGTCAATCCTGAATTTAAGGCAAAAATTAATGAGTTATATCCTTGTCAAGAGATGAGCAAGGATGAGTTGGAAAATCCGTTTAAAAGTAAATAATTATGAATGTGTTTATCCCGTATCCTGACACTTTTGAGACAGCAAAATGCTTGGACAGCAAAAGGCTTCAAAAACAAATTTTAGAGGTTACTCAAATGGTTTCGGCTATTGAGGGATTATCTAAAGCTTATAGGCTACATCCGTGCACCCTTATGTACGAAAATTACGTCCAATGGCTCGAATGGTATCGTGATACTTTATGGGTATATAAAAACGCTTGTGGATTATATCCGTCAAACGAACCCGAACGACCACCATTCATAGGCGATGAAAATTTACACAGAGCACATAGAGCGAGATTGTATCAAAAGAACCCTATCCACTATGCTGAATTTGAATCCGACAAAAATTACACCGATAAAAATTGGTATATTGTTGACGGCTATCTACTGAAATACAAAGACGGAAAATTAGTTGAAAAAAGTGAGTATAAAAATAAATAATTATGAAAACACTAACACTATCAGATAGAATGAAAGAGTTTTATGAGAATAGAACGAGATACTATCTGCCACGAAGAACATACACTATTATAAGAATAGATGGTAAGGCATTTCACACTTACACCAAAGGTCTAAAAAGACCATTTGATGATAAATTTATATCTGATATGGACGAAACAGCTTGTTACCTATGCAAAAACATTCAAGGAGCTAAATTTGCATTTGTACAGAGCGATGAAATATCCATACTTTTAACCGATTTTGATACACTACAAACGGATGCTTGGTTTGATGGGAATATTCAAAAAATAGTCAGTATTAGTGCGTCTTTGGCAACAGCTAAATTTAATGAATTACGACCAAATAAGATAGCATTATTTGACAGTAGGGTATTTACTGTACCGTCCAAAGAAGAAGTTGCTAATTATTTTCTTTGGAGGCAACAAGATACAACAAGAAATAGTATTTTATCATTAGGTCAATCAATGTTTTCATATAATGAATTATTGAATAAGAAATGTGATGAGATACAAGAGATGTGCTTTCAAAAAGGAACCAATTGGAATAATTTGCCTCCTAAACTAAAAATAGGTAGATTTATTTCTAAAGTAGAATATGAGGTAAATGGAGCTATCCGAAATAGATGGGAAAGTTTGGAGTGTCCTATATTTTCACAAGATAAAGATTTTTTATTTGATAAACTTTAAAATTGAGCCAAAATAATTTGGAAAATAAGAAAATAATTACTAACTTTGCAAAAATTAAAACTAAAAGATTATGAAATACAAAGTAGGCGACAAAGTTCGCATTAAGTCGAAAGAGTGGTTTGACAATATTTACGGCGATGATGCTTGGTGCAAGTATGTTAATGGCGTTCCATTTAATATGGAAATGGCTGAATATTGCGGACAATTAGCAACTATATCGCATTGTAATGGCTCTTATTACGATATTAGTATTGATGGGAATAGGTGGGCTTGGACAGACTCTATGTTTGAGGACAAAGCTGAACAATCCTTTGAAATATACGATGGCGATGCAAAAGTAACGTATCAATCAACCGACACTATCAATCAAAAAGTAGTAGATAAGATTATTGCTTGGTGTAAAGAACATAATTGTAGTTGTGGAGAAACATTATTTCAAAATGACGAATGTATGATTTACGCACCTGAATTGCTTGCTGAAATTATTGACGATATTTTGAAATTTGAAACTAAATTTGAGGAATAAATTATGAAAAATAAAATAAAAGACACATTAACACTTATATGTATTTTTATTACAATATTGCTAACCTCAATAATTGGAAGTGCTATTGACCGCAAAATTTCACCATGTAAACACACCACCGACACAATCTACATCGAAAAACTACCCGACAGTTTGATGATTGAGATTAACGAGCTAAAAATAAATACCGAGAACACGCAAAAACAGATTAACCAACTGCGCAAAGAAATGGATTTGGTTAATAAGGATTTGATGGACTTTTTTGATTAAAAAATTTAAAAATAAAAATATGAAACGTTGGCAAGAACATATTATTAGTTGGATTATCAATATCCCAACATTAGGATTTTATAGATTAATAATAATATATACTCATCATGATATGAATAAAGGAGAGTGTAATTCTATATACAGAAGTACATATTCTGAATTTAAGACCGAATTTCTAAAACAAGAATGGAAGATAGAAAAAGAATGGCGTAAATCTCTTTTTGATATTGATAACAATTATGATAAAAATTATATTCACGCAAGTATATTTAAGATAAACGGAATATGTCATAACATGACCACTTATGGATACATAAAGGCTCAAAAATTAATTAAATCAAAAATCATATCTCTTGGCGGTAATTATGGGAATAAATATATTAAACAACTACCATAATGGCAGAAATACAACGAGAAATAGAATACAAAGACGACTATTTAGACGTTACTTTTTTCACGACAGAGTACGAGATACGCAATAACTCGATTGGGTTTTACGACTATCACGGATATACTTATTACGACAATCAACCCGACTATATAGAAGTAACCGATTTTGCCTATTATAAGTCTGATTTTTCGCACGAAGAGCAACAAGCGATAGATGAGTATATCCGAGAAAATGAAAGCGAAATTTACGATGCCTTGAGCGAAAAAGAGAATGAGGAATATGAGGAGTGTGAACCTGATTATGAGGATTAAAAATTAACTTTTAAATTATGAAAAGAACAAATACCGATTTTAGTAAGCATAAACACAGAGTAGAAATATATAGGTGTGATAACAAGGAAGTAAGGATAGACCATTTTCAAGTAGGTGATAGCAGGCAGGATTATATTCAATTTATAAACACAGATTCCATACTATCAATAACTGGTGATTATGGGAATTGGATTTTTTGTCGTCCATTTATTCCATCTGCAAATGGCAAAGTTGATGATAGCTATTGGATTGAAAAGCTAAAAATAGCAAGTGAGCAAAAGTTAGATGACATCGACCTCGATGCGACAGAAAAAGAAATACAAGAATTAATAGATGGTGGTCTTGCGGAATGGGGTCTTGAAGGAGAGCGTTTAGAGCAGGCAAAAGAATGGTATAGCGAACTATTAGATTATTGTGATGATAAGTATAGTTTTATTTCGTTTGCGTACAGAGGTTATGAAAAACCACACTTTATAGACTATGAAGATATACCTTGTGTTTATGAGATTCCAATTTGGTTAAAAATCATATTTGATGCCTTTGATGAGATATGCGATAGAATGAAAAATAATAAAAACTAATTTTAAAATAAGAGAAAAATGGAATTAAAAGACAAAATTTGGATTGCAAGTAAATATGCCGAGAAAGGCTATGATTATGAAACATTGCGATATGGCGATGATTTATATGGTCAAGAAAATATATCTGAACTCACTGATGAAATTTGGGAATATATAGACGAATATAGAGAGTTTGGTAGACGAGCTTTTTATGAGAAATATAAAGAGTATAAACTTTATTAAAATAAGAGAAAAATGAGTACGCAACTAACAACAATGCAAGCACTAAATCAAACATTAAGAAGCGATGCAGTAGTAAACAATTTTAAACAAATTTTGGGTCAAAAAGCACAAGGGTTTATCACAAGTGTTTTGGCTGTTGCAAATGGTAATAAGCAACTTCAACAAGCCGACCCTAAAAGTATTTATTCTGCTGCTATGGTTGCAGCTACACTTGATTTGCCTGTAAATCCTAATTTGGGATTCTCTGCACTTGTTCCGTATAAAGATTCTTGTCAGTTTCAGATTATGACAAAAGGTATTCTGCAACTTGCAATTCGTAGCGGACAATATAGAACCATTAATAATGCTACTGTATATGATGGTCAGTTGATTAAACAAGACCCTTTTACAGGAGAATATGAATTTGATTTCAGCGCTAAAAAATCAGATAATGTTATCGGATATGTAGCATATTTTAAGACTGTAACAGGTTTTGAGAAATATCTGTATATGACTGTTGATGAGATTGAGAAACACGCTAAAATGTATTCTCAAACATATAAGAAAGGCTTTGGAGTTTGGAAAGATAACTTTGAGGCTATGGCTTTGAAGACGGTTTTGAAATTGCTATTGTCTAAATATGGTATTCTCTCTATTGAGATGCAACGTGCTATCACATTTGACCAAGCGACTATCAAGGGCGATATTCAGACTATTGAGGATATTGACACAGTAGAGGTATCTTATGAGGATGTCAGTCAGTCAAATTCAGATAAGGCGAGAGAATTTATTGAGGCAGAAGAGGTGAAATAATGAGTAACGAATTACAAGGGACACTTACTTGGTTAAGACTTCGTATAGGAATGCTGACAGCTTCTGAATGCGGAGTCTTACTCCAAAACAGCACAAAGAAAGACTGTATATTCGGAGAAAAGGCGATGGACTACATTAACGATAAAGTCCTTGAACGAATGATTAAACAGTCTATTATTGACGATGATGAGCAATTTGAACTCTATATAAGGCGTGTAAATAAGGGCAATTTCACTATGGATTATGGCTCTGACATGGAGGAATTAGCGAAAGAAATTTACACTAAAAAAACAGGTATAGAGATTCAAAATGCAGGATTTGTAAAGATTAATGACTATTTAGGTGATAGTGCAGACGGTGTATGTGTGGATAGATGTATTGAAACAAAATGCCCGACACCAAAGAAGCATTTGTACTATATGGAAAATATCCATACCGCACAAGACCTATTAAAATTAGATAAGAACTATAAAACTTATTATACTCAATGCCAATTACATTGTGTCGCTCACAATAAAGACTTTTGCGATTGGGTTAGTTTTGACTATATGAATAAACGACCATTGCATATTGTCCAAGTGCCTTTAGATAAGATATTTATCGAACAGCTTATGGAGCGACTTGAATTAGCAAATAATTTTATTAACGAAAAAGTTGAAAAACTTTTGTCAGTTCAGAAAAATTAATTACCTTTGCAGAAATTAAAAGATAAAATTATGATAAAAAAAGGAGACAAATTTAGGTGTATAAAGACTGTTTATATGAATGGCAATGGATATGAGGCGTACTTTAAAGACAAAATATATAAATCAGAAAGAGATAATTGCATAACCGATGAAGTCGGATGTGAAGCGCATTCGTGGTATGAAGGAACGGATAAATTTAAAGAACATTTCATAAAAGAGGGCATACTTAACCGCAACTCGAAAGGTCAATTTGTCGCAAAAAAAGACAATAAAAGCGACAAAAAAAAGGATAAAGTAAATAGTCCGAGCCACTATACAAATCACCCAAGCGGAATTGAATGTATTGAAATTACACGACATTACGACTTTTGTATTGGCAATGCGATGAAATATCTTTGGCGTTGTGGACTAAAAGATGAACAAGGATATTCAAGTAGAGAGAAAGAGATAGAGGATATGAAAAAAGCAGTGTGGTATATTAATGATAAAATAAAAATGTTAGAAAATGAAAAAATTTCAAATTAAATTTGTAGGATATGCTGAAATTGAATCAGATAGCTTTAATGGAGCGATAGGATTATTTCACGAAAAATATCCCGAAATGAGGGCGGAATATATTGACGATGATGAAGATAATTATTTAGAAATTATCGGCTACTGCGAAAATACAGGAGTACCTATTCTTGAGACAGATGAGTATGAATTTGATTCGGAAGGTATTTATTGGTTAAAAAGTTCAGAATATGAGAAAGAGTAAATTCAGAACCGCACTTTTATTCGTTTTTCGCTTAATAACTTCCCCACTTATATTTACATTAACTCTTTTTAGAGTACTTGCATCGACAATAATGTATGTTATGTATGGTGGCGAGATGATAACGTACCATAAAGGCGAAAAGGCGATGATATATGATATTTATAAAGAATTAAAAGATAAAAGAGATGAAATTAAATAGTTATCAACAAGATGCTTTAGAAACGGCAATTTATCCCAAAGATCAAGCAATTATTTATCCGACACTTGGACTTTGTGGAGAGGCAGGCGAGGTAAGTGATAAAGTTAAAAAAGTATTACGAGATAATAACGGTGTATTTACAGCCGAAAAGAAACTCGAACTTGCAAAAGAGCTGGGCGATGTACTATGGTATTGCGCTACACTCGCACACGATTTAGGATATTCACTTGACGAAATTGCCAAAATGAATATCGAAAAATTGCGCTCACGACAACAACGAAATGTTATTAGTGGTAGCGGAGATAATAGATAGCTATGGAAAAACTAAAATTAATCAACGGTAAATTTTATCGTGGTAAAGAAGAAGTCCCTTTGGAGATAGGCAATGTCGAAATGATTGACCTTATAAAAAAGGCTGAACGCGATGCTGAAAAAGCTGAAACGCAAGGTATCGAATGCGATTTTATGGCTACAAATATTCGTTATGATAATGAGATTTCATTTACTTGTTTTTGCGGACACAAAATAGAGGAAAGTGATACTTGTTATGACGAATATGACGAAGATGATTTGGATTCAGAGTGGGAAAATGATATAATCAAATGCAAAAAATGTGGGAAACAATATGTAATTAATAACGGATATGCTAAACTAAAAAACAAATGACAACAATTAAAATAAACAACAGAAAAGACTTTCTAAAACTTATCAATTCAAGTTTTAAACTTATTCCTACAAAGGCGACAGTGCCTATTATCGAAATGTTCAAATTTGAAACGGATATTAACTCACTAAAAGTTACCGCTACCGATTTGGAAAATACTCTTATTCGGAGTATGGTAGTAGAATGCGAAACGTCTGATTCATTTTGCGTACCTGCAAATGATTTCAAAGATGCTATCTCACTTTTGACTTGCGATTCATTTGAGATTAAAGCTGATTCGGTAAAAGGTAGTTTGGTTATTGACTATGGCAATGGTAGTTTTGAGATGGGTTGTGCGGACGCTGATTCATATCCTACAATTACACTTGACGAAAATACTCAAAATTTGACTATCTATTCACAAGAATTATATAGCAATATTGGTATGGCAAAAGCATTTGTCGCTGATGATTCTCTTCGTCCTGTGATGAATGGAATTTACTTCTACATCGAAAATAAGAAATATGGAGTTTGCTCAACAGATAGTCATAGGCTCTATCACAAAGAAATTGATAGTGAAATAGAAACTGACTGCAATTTTATTGCCAACGCAAAAGGTAGCTCTATTCTTTACGATATTATAAACGGTACTTTGAGTGTAGATGTGATTTTGTCTGAAAAGAATGTAACTTACATAATGGACGGTTGCACTCTAATTTGCCGATTGATTGAAGGTAAATACCCCAATTTTAGGGCAGTTATCCCTCAATCACACTCAATAGAATGCAAAATAAACAAAGACCAATTTGTCGATGCAATTAAGAGGGCTAATTGGGGTGCAAATATGGCTACTAAATTGACTAAAATGTCTATTAAAGATAACAAGTTGTCGCTTGTAGGTCAAGATTTAGACTTCGCTAAAAATGTATCTGAAACGATAAATTGTGAGTGTAATTCAGGTATTGAAATAGGCTTTAAATCTGTCTTTATGCTTGAAATTTTAGCAAACATTACTACTGAAAATGTCGTTCTGAAAATGAATGATGCGAGCAAACCTATTATTATTCTTTCGGAGGGAGATGAGAGTACGAGAATGTTGTTGATGCCAATGATGATAAATTAATTTCATAATTCAAAAAATATTATTACCTTTGTCGGCAGAGGTTGGTTCTTCTGCCGATAGCAAATTTAACTTAAAACAAATAAAATTATGAACGACTTTCTAAACAACGACCTACAAATTGGCGACAATGTAATCTACATCAACAACAAAGAGGGTTTTTCTCTCGCTAAGATTATCGGATTCAGTAAGGATATGCTTATTTTAGCAGATTCAGACAAAGATAATTTTAAGAAGTCTCCGAGAAAGGTTATTAAGCACGTAATTTTCTAATTATGAATGAAGACTTAATTTCAATAGATTCCGAGATTACAACCAAAGGCTTTTATGTATATAAAGGCTTATCTCAAAGCGGAAAACTAAAATATATCGGCACTACAATTCAAATTCCGACAGAGCGGTTTAGGTGGCATAAATACAACGGTAAGGATTTAGTGTTTTCAGTAATTAAAATATGCGAAAATCAAACAGAGATGTTGGATTTAGAGTATAAGTTAATCCGAAAATATAACCCACCATTGAATAAGATTAAAAAGCGCAAACAAAATTACAATGTCGTGCTTACACAAGAGGAACTTGAAAGCCGAAAAGGTAATGACGAATGGTGTCAATGTTGCCTAAAACGCAGAGTAAATAAAGGATATAAATATTGTTATTATTGTTTAAAATTTTAATTATGAATAATTTAATTGAAAAATTAGAGGAGTATTTTGAAAATACACCTAAAGAGCAAATTCAAGAAGATTGGGAAGCCACTGAGGAATTTGACGAAATTGGAATTACCATTGAGGAACTTTTTGAACAAATAAAATACTGACAAATGCAGACATACTACGTTTCACTCGAAACAGCTAAGATGCTGAAAGAGATAAATTGCGATTTACATAGTGGGTATTTTTATGATTGCGATGGAATTTTTAGGCGTAATTTTTCAGATGAATACGATATGTACCCCGAAGAATATATGGGTAATAATTACTACTTAGCTTATTCTTTATATGATGCTCAAAAATGGCTTCGTGATAAGCATTGTTTGTTTGCAGGCGTACATTGTCTTAAAGGGGCAGGATATACACAATGCGATGAATTTAATGCCACAATAGATAATGCTGTTTTTAGTAGAATTAAATTTAAGACTTACGAACAAGCCTTAGACGCTGCGATAAAAGAGTGTTGTGAAATTATTAAAAATAGAAAAGATGAATAAACTAAAATTACTTTACTCTTACGAAGAGTATAAAAACAATAAAAATAGTCGTGGTTTAAGCGGCAATATAAAGTCTGTTACCGAGAGAACGATGCGACTATTAGAATTGACAATGAAGTCTGTTCCTTTTAATAACACTCGCACAGAAGAGGAAGAGCAGGAATACAAAGAATTGTCAAAAGAGTGCGATGATAATATCATTAATGAAAAATACACTCGATTAACACACGAAATAACCGACTTATTTTTTGAGTTGAAAGATACGCACGATAATGAACATCGTGAACACAAATATCTTTCAATAGGCAGAAAACAATGTGAAATTGAGATGATGAAAGAAAAATATGAAAACGAATAAGCTAACCGAAATAGAGTGGACGACACTTTGGATGTCGATAAGATACGCTTGTCATAGACAGACTATCGCGTCTGCTACTTTGCCTGCTGATATTATTAACGCCTATTGGGATAGGTTGTGTGATGAGCGGAAACAGTTTATTAGTAATGACTTAAAACGCGAATTAGACCAATGGGGTGATAGTGCATTTGGTAGTCCAAGTATAGACAGACCTATATGGCTAAAATTTATGTCAGCAATGGATTTAAGTAGTCATTATACCGTTAAGCTGATTGACGGAACTGAATGTATAGTTTTTGAGGCAAATGATAGAATTTATCCACTGAAAGAGTATATTGAAAGTCCGCATAGAGAGATTTATTTACCTAAAGAGAATATAAAAAATTAATAAAAATGCCTAACTTTTATTATACATTAAACCAGATGCCAACTCATTACGTGCATATATCCGCTCAATCAAAAGAGATAGCAGATGATATTATGCTACAAAGATTCAAAGGCACGTTTACTTATTTTAGCGAGGAATTATTTGAACCGATAAAAGATAAGTATAAGTTATTTAAGGAGTTTAATTATGTTGAATTTGAGGAGGTGAAAGATGAAAACAACACCGAATAGATTATTTTCAAAGAAAGTTAAAGAGAGTTTTGAACCTAAATTGTTTTAGAGATGAAAATACCAAAAATAAAAAGATTCGATGCAGTTTATCTTAATGGATATATTTATGTTGAAAAGATAACGGATAAATATGATGATATATTTCCTTTTTCTCGATTAACAGAGCGACTTGATTTAGTTGGATATATTATATCGTGGATTAATATAGATAACTTAGGTTTTTTATCTATTAGATTAAACGATTCTGTTTATAAAAAGGTTGTCAATGGCGAAATAAATGCAAGTAAGATGTTGTCTGATTTTGTTTATATTTTCAATGAAGTTATACAATGAAAAAGCATACTATATACATTTGTGATTCTTGTAATCTAATCTCCTCCGACAAAGAATTTATGATTAAGCACGAATTGGAGTGTAAGGGCGTAGAGAAGAAAAAACGTAAGCCTAAAAAAGAGATAGATTATTCATTCATTCAAGATAATTTCAAAGATGCTTTTAGAAAATGGTGCACATACAAACGAGATAATGGCGGTATGTATAAGACACAAAGAGGTATCGAAACTGCGTATAATGAAATGGTTGAGTACTCTAAAAACGACCCCAATACGGCAGATGTTTTAGTCGATTATCTTATCAGTAAGGAGTACAAAGGCTTTCACGACCCGACACCACAAGTATGGAATAAGATTTTGGCTAATAAGAAACAAACTCAAAATGATAAACCTATTGACGGTCAAATAAGTGCAGACGGTAAGAAAATTTTTATTGCAAATAATTGGGTTGATAGGTAGAATATAAGGTAATTTTTATTATCTTTGTGTCCCAAATTAAAAACTGAAATGTAATATATGAATGAAATAGAGTTCAGAAAATATTTAGACGTATTAAAACCAAATGGCGAACTTTTTGAGATAAGGATATTAGACGGCAAAAAAACATATTCTGGCTATTTTAAGGATTCAGAAACCGCCTATAATGCCACAAAGCAATACGAGAATTGTGCAATATACGTTACGTTAAACAGAATAAACGAGGCGTGTTTTTCAAGGGAACAGTGCAATAAAATAACTCAATATCCAAAAGCAACCACAAGTGATAACGACATTACAATTAAATCATATATTCTCTTAGATTTTGACCCGCACCGTCCAAGTGACACTAACAGCACTGATAATGAGATAGCTGAGTGCGGAAAGGTGGCAAATAACGTTTATGACTATATTAGGCGTATGGGGTTTTCGGAGAGTATTTGCACATTTTCGGGTAACGGACACCATATTTTGATTCCTATAAACATTATTCAGAGTAAAGAAAATGATGAGTTAATTAAAAAGTTTCTTCACGCTATTGATATGATGTTTTCTACCGATTTAATTAAAGTAGATTTGTCGGTATTCAACGGGTCAAGAATCGTCAAGGTAGCGGGGACATATAGCAGAAAGGGGACTAAAAGTAATGCCGATAGACCACAGCGTTTAAGTAAGATAATTCGAGTTCCGCAAGAGATTAAGCCAACGCCAAAAGAGCTTATCGAGAAAGTTGCATCTCTTATACCTGAAAAAGAAAAACCTACATATAAAAATAATTATGGTAGAGATGAGTTTAATTTAGATAACTTTTTATCTAAATATGGAATTGGCGTAAAAGAAAGAATATCATTTAGTGGTGGAACTAAATACATATTAGACCATTGTCCGTTTAATTCTAATCATAGACAAAAGGATGCTGCGATATTTTTAATGAATAATGGTGCGATAGGATTCAAGTGTTTTCACGCATCTGATTCTGATAAGACGTGGCAGGACGTAAGAATGCTATATGAGCCTAACGCTTATGATAAAAGGGATAAATATGACTATAAACCTCCGCAATTTAATCGTAATGTAAAGGAATTTAAGCCACAAGAACAAGACGATGAGAAAGGAGATATTTGGCTTAAATTAAGCTCCGTAAAGACACCACAATTAAACGAGGCAGATTTTATTCCGACAGGATTTAAGGAGTTTGATAAACGAGCTATTGGGTTAATGAAAAAACACGTTACTATTGTTACAGGCTTACGTGGTTGTGGCAAGACAAGCATACTTGATATGATTATTCTTAACGCTTCAAATATTGGATATAAAACAGGTGTATTTTCTGGCGAATTAGATAGCGGAGAGTTTAGGCAATGGTTATATCTTATGGCAAGCGGCAGGCAATATAATAAGAAAAAAGGTAATACCGAGTATTATTATACGCCAACACATATAGAGCAAAAGATTGATAGTTGGATTGATAATTATGTTTCTTTATATAATAATGCTTATAGTAATGCGGTAAAGCAAATCGAGAAAGCTATTGAGGATAAAATCAAAGAAGATAAACTTGATTTAGTAGTATTGGATAATCTTCTTACTATTGATGACTCTGAACTTAATGGCGATTCAAATGAAAAGAATAAGCAAGTATTATTAATATTAACACAATTAGCAAAAAAATATAATATTCATATAATACTTGTTTGCCATCCAAATAAAAGCTCTGGTCTATTAAGACTTAATCACGTTAGTGGATCAGGTAATATCACTAACTTGGCTCAAAATGTATTAATTTTTCATCGTGTAAAAATGAATGAAAATGAGTATAATAGAGATTTTGAGAGAGATGTAGATGATTTTTTCGGGCACGGTACTTTTGCCAAATTCTCAATGTTCTCAAATGTCATTGAGGTGGCTAAATTAAGAAGTAAAGGGTCATTGATGGGGTCTTTGTTTGGGCTGTATTATGAGAAAGAAAGTGGTAGATTTCTTAATGAGCCTTACGAAAACCCAATCTACGGTTGGCAAGAAACATGCTCGGAACAAAATTTAGATTTCACAAATTCAATTAATAACTTTGAACCTAACTACGATTTTGATAACATGAATTATGATGATGACGAAGTACCTTTTTAAACTATGAACAAACAAATTAAAAACAGCATGGCTATTTCAAAGGCCAAGAAGAATCGTGAATTGCCTATATTAGAACCGGAATATGCAGATGATGAAAAGCGGATCAACAAAGAAGTATATAAGATATTTATTTTATCAGACGTATTCTACCAGTTGATATTTGATTCTTGCGCGGAGATGCAGAAGTACGGTAGTGATTTAAACATAAACACTAAATACAGGCTAAATAAGCTCATAAGAGATATGAATAGTAC
This sequence comes from uncultured Christensenella sp., assembly GCA_964592155.1. Taxonomy (GTDB): domain Bacteria; phylum Bacillota; class Clostridia; order Christensenellales; family Christensenellaceae; genus Christensenella. The sequence goes on along the minus strand of CAZQDA010000001.1, from coordinate 73,107 downwards.
TCGAATATCAGCAGAGCGTTTTGGTCGCGATTTAGGAGCTATGAATGACAAAGAAATAGATATGTTCTTCAATATATCACATAGCATATATGAAAAGGTTAATGATGAATGCGAAAAAGAACTTACTTATTAATTTTAAATAACAGATGAATGACAAAGGATTAAATTTAATGGCCGAGTATGTATTTGTATCCAAGTACGCTCAAAAAAAGGACAATGGCGATTTAGAGACATGGGATGATGTAAATAATAGAATATACCAAACACATAGGCTTAAGTTAGAGAGTTTGGGACTACTTAATAATGATGTTGAAAATTATTTATCTAAAGCAGAGTATTTGGAGAATAAAAAGATATTGCTATCTTCACAGCGAGGCAGACAATTTGCATTTCCTGATTGGGATAGTGGAATTTTGAAGTCAGAATCTAAAATTTACAACTGCTGTGGGTCATATGTAGATAGAGTAGAATTTTTCAGCGAGGCAATGTATTTGTTATTGTGTGGATGTGGCATCGGATATTCTATGCATAAAGAATATATCAATAAGTTGCCTATTGTAAAACATAAGACAAATATTGTTACAAACTACGCTATTGACGATTCTATTGAGGGATGGGCTGATAGTATCAAAGAGTTGATGTTTGCGCTCTTTGATGGGCGAGATGTAGAATTTGACTATTCAAAAATCAGACCTAAAGATTATTTAATTAACGGTAGGTTTAAAGCTCCGGGGAGTAGGCCGCTACGCAAGGCGCATGAAAATATCAGAAAGGTTTTTTCCACAGTTGCAGATAGGAAATTAAAGAGTATCGAGATACACGACATTATTTGCTACATTGCGGAAAGTGTTGTTTCGGGTGGTGTTAGGCGGAGTGCAGCAATATGTCTATTCGATAAAGATGATAACGACATGCTAACGGCAAAGTCTGGAACATGGTGGCAAGATAATCCTCAACGTGCAATGGCAAATAACAGTATCTGTACGGCTTATGATGATAAATTCAGTTATTCAGATTTGAAATCAAAGTTGAGCGTTATTAGACAATTTGGAGAGCCCGGTTTTATTAATGTTCCTAATTATAAATATGTAGTCAATCCTTGCGGGGAGATACTACTAAAACCTACTATTAATAACAAAACAGGATGGGCATTCTGTAACTTGTGCGAGATTAACGCCGAAATGATTAAAAGTGCAGAGGATTTTATTTTAGCGTGCGATGTAGCGGCATTTATCGGAACACTTCAATCGTTGTATACAAATTTTAAATATTTGTCAAAAACAAGCCAAGATATCGCAGAGAGAGATAGGAATATTGGCGTATCTATTACAGGTTCTATTTGCAATAAATTACTTGATAAAGATTTGTTGATGCGAGGTGCTAAAGTTGTTGTAAACTCAAATAAGGAGTGGGCTGAAGTTTTTAATATAAACGCTTCACGTACAACTACATGTCAGAAGCCGAGTGGCAATGCAAGTGCTATTTTAGCATTAACACATAGCGGATGTCACCCGGCGCATTCGAAACAGTATTTGAGACGTATTAGAATTAAGACAAGTAGCCCGGAATACAAAGCACTTAAAGACAGCCCTATGATACGAGTTATTGATTGGGACAATGCTGTTATATCTTTCCCGATTACTGTGAATAATCCGAATGCTGTATTTAAAGATGATCTTTCGGCCGTGGAGCATTTAGATTATGTTAAGATGCTGAAACACTTTTGGGTCAATAAAGGAAGTGCCGAAAAGACTGTTAATCACAATGTAAGTTGTACTATAGAGGTTAAGGACGATGAATGGAATGAGGTTGCAGCAATTCTGCATACGAATACCCACTTGCTGACCGGAGTATCATTACTACCAAAGGCGGGGGATGAGATTTACGAATTAGCTCCTTTTACGAGATTGTACAATGATGAAATAAAGAAAGAATTTATAGATATTGAAAATTATATTTATAAAAATGATATTAATTTCATTGATATAATGAGCGAAAAGAGTGTTAATGATGCGAGTGATTACGTCGCAGTGGGGTGTGCTGGTGGAGTTTGTTCATTGGCATAATTTGAAATAATAGATAGGTGCTGTTGTTGTACGTGCGTGGTGCGTGCTCGCATCGGCATCTATCTTTTATTTTGCACAAAATACAAACTTTTTTATGTTGCCTATTGCATATATCAAAAATTATGTTTATCTTTGCAGTATCAAATAACAATAAACAATTATTAACTAATAAAAAATTATGGATTTAATTAATTTCAGCGTATGTCTTAGTGACATTCCAAAAGAGAAGATGACAAAGAGCGAGAAGAACGGGAAAATGTATGTTAATCTAACTGCGCGACCAAACAAAAATGGGGCTGATAAATTTGGCAATGATTTCAGTATTTCTGTTATGCAGACAAAAGACGAGCGCGATTCAAAGGCTCAAATTGTATATGTAGGCAATGGAAAGAGTTTTACATTCAACAACAACTCTTCGACAAAACAGGTTGCGCATGATACCACCAAAACAAATGTAGCACCATCGGAAGATCTTCCATTTTAATAATTAAAATTTTTTAATATTTATGAATAAAGATAATATTTTAGATATGCCCAACCACCTCACAGATGAGGATCGAAAGACTGTATGGGAGCTTATGAATAAGTTTAATTGGAACATGTATAATAAACTTATGGTTGGTTCTGCGGGGTTGTATGGTGTCGATTGTGAGGCTATGACTGTTGCTGATGGAATATATAAGAATAGCGAGGCTCGATATATGTATTGGTACGCTATTTCAGATGTTATGAAAGAGAAGCCACATAGAATTGCGCGATTGACTAATTTTGATAGTTCAATAGTTACTTATGGCATTCATAAATTTGGCGAATTGTTAAAGACAGATTCTGCGGCACGCGAACGTTATAAGGTATTAATGGAGATCGTTGAATATGGCTACAAATAGTGAATATCAGTGCATCAGTCAGTGCATAGGCTATGTAAAGCATAAACACAACTACGACATTACACCTTTGTGCATTTGGGCTAAATCAGATAAGATACATAGTATCGTGGACGATGGCGTTGTTAAATTTAATATTTGCGATGTTATCAAGCAGTTTAATCCAGATGTAACAAATCGTATGACGCTAAAAGATACTATTGAAAATAAAGTTAAGAGAAAGTATAAGTATCTTTGGGGTGCAGATTACTTTGGTACATATGAAGATGATGATTATATTTCAATAGTTGAATTTATCGAGAAGGATGGTTTTGATGGTAAGTTATCTGCAAAAAATAAAGAATTAATGGATATTGATGTTTATTATTTTGCAAAGACTTACGACAAAGATGATAAGCAATATATTGATGATATTATCAGGGATGTCACTCGCTATGAAATGAATCGTCTATCTGAAAAATAAAATACTATGCGCCTATTCCTTATTATGTGTATCTTAATTGGAACGTCATGCAAGAACACTCTAAATATGTATATGTTAAAGCAATCAAGTTTTGAGCATATACTTAACGAGGAAATAAATTGGAATTACTTTTTCTACTCAATAGTCGCTGTTGAGAGTCAGTTTAATGCTTATGCTGTTAATGGGGAATGTGTAGGATATATCCAATCGGACGAAAGATATGTCGCACAAGTAAATAAGATTCAGAGTGATCATGTTTTTACCCTTTCTGATAGACATAATTTGGATAGATGCAGATTGATGTTTGACTACATGCAGAATAAATACAATCCTACGAAGTGTTTTGAGATAGGATCAAAGCAACATTCGAGAGGTGTTTGGGCGCATAAAAAAGACCCTAAAAAAGGTCAATGGTATTACAATAGAGTGATGAAAAAATTTAATGAATTTAAAAATGAACAAAGAGATTCAGATAGAGTTGATTGAGATTAGTGGATTTGTGTCTGCGCTTAAAGCATTGAGATTGCCATTTGGTAGAGAGTGTCGAAGCAGGGGATATGTTAATTTCGATCAATGGTATAGTAACAATAATCATATTGAAATTAGTGGCGATATAGACATTGACGAAAAAGATCTCACATTAATGTCTACTCTCATCAAAAGAGGCGACGAGCACGCAAAAGTTATTAGGGGTATTAATGTATATCTTGAAATAAATGCACCGCGCTACATTTGGCAAGAAATTGACCCATATAGAATCGGAACAGATAGATTGAGTAGTGAGAGCACTATGCACATCCAAGGTCAAGGAATGTCGGAAGATGAACTTGTAGAAATGAAGTCTAATCTTACCGAGGGTACTATGCAGAAACGCATTCAAATGTTTAGCTATCAGACTTTGCGTAGAATTTATTTTCAACGTAAAGACCATAGATTACCTCAATGGCGACAATTTTGTAAGTTTATTGAAGGACTACCTTTTTCGGAACAACTTATAACAATTAAATAAAATGAAAGAGATTTTTGGATTGACGCTTATTGCTATTGTAACTATCGCTATCGGGGCACTACTACTTGCTCTACCTATTATGTGGCTATGGAATTGGCTTATGCCACTAATTTTCGGACTAATAAAAATTAACTTTTGGCAGGCACTGGGATTAGGACTGCTATCGGGACTATTGTTTAAATCAAGTATTACAAATAAAAAATAACTTTAATTAAAAATTAACTATGAAAATTATTAAAACAAGTACGTACAACAAGTTGGTTACGGACAAGACAGATGCTGAATTGAAAGTTTCAAGCCTCGAAAAGGAGCTTTCTAAAACTATTAAAAACCTAAAGGTATCAGAAAAAGATTGTGGAGAGGCTATCGAGAAGTGCATGAAACTCGAAAAGGAATACAAGGCATTACAAGTAAAAATGTCTAATGTTCAAGACGAACTTAATGACGCTAACGCGGAGATAGCATTGCTCAAAGAGCCTAAAACAGGATGTAGCGACTGCTCGTATAGCGAAACAGCTGTTACAGAAACGATGGTTACATGTGTAGAAACAAAGCCTAAAAAGAAAAAGAAGCGGTAAAAAAGCAATGCCCCAATCGAAAGAAAGGGGCATTTTCTATTTAACAATAAGATAAGTAAGTTCTTTAATTTTAGTTAGTATCTCGTTATTTTTATCGTGCAACTTACTAAATTCGACACTCTTTTCTTTTTCAATAGCAATGGCTAATTTCTCTTTTACGCTTTCAAATTCTGCATAAGCCATATCGCTATTCAATTCTTTCAACAATTCTCTAACTGTTTTAGGCTCTACCTTATGAGCGCAAGTGCAATTTTGACACATATTATTTTTTCTTTTTACGGGCTAAATTTGCCTCACTGAGTGCTACCGCGATTGCCTGCCGTTGAGAGGTTATTTTTCGTCCGCTACTCGATTTTAGCTTGCCGCTCCCATATTCAGACATCACTTTCGCTACTTTAGCCTTTTGTTTCTTTGTTGGTTTACGTTTCGGCATTTTCTTCTCCTTTATATTTCCATTTATATCCACCTGCTTTGGCTCTTAATCCAACACAGCATTTATATATATTTTTAACCCCAGTTATTTCAGTGGCTTCTTTAAATGAATCCCATTCCTTAATTAAGCTACCATGTAAATCATATTGTATTACTTTTTTACATTTAGATTGATATGGTCTATATTCATTTGGAATATCCCCGCTGAAAGCCCACAAATATCCACCAGCACTTGGTTTTTTCTTTAGACAGCATGCTGATATATCAGATTGTGATATACCTATTTTGTTTTCCGCATCAGTAGCACTATAAAATGTATCTATATATTTCCCGTGTAAATCATACCTGCACACATCTTTTGGAGCAGTTTTACGACCTCTTTCTTTCTTTGTTTTATTAGTTCTTGAAGAGCATGCTTTCTTAGATGTACTATTATTTATAAGAGAAATTGGATTATTCATGTTTTCTTTATGAGTACACCATCGTAAATTATCAATGCTATTATTCAGCCTATCTGTATCTATGTGGTCTATACATGGTTTATTTTCTATATTAGGAATAAAATGAATTGCTATCAATCTATGAGTAAGGAATGTTTTACATTTATAATTATTCCATAACGTGATAGTAAAATATCCCTTATTGTTAATTCTATTTGGTATTATTTTCTCTGTTTTAATCCTAAAAAATCCATTCCTGCATTTTAATTTTTTAGGTAATGATTTAACCCTACCTAAATTACTAATCTGATACAATCCCTCATAACCAATAATGTCTTTCCAAATTTCTTCTTGCATACTATTTATTTTTAAGTTATTAATATGCAAAGATACGAAAAATAGTTGAGATATAAATGAAAAATTTAATTTTTTTAGTCTATATCGTGCATATCCTCAAAATACCTCCACGCCTTGCCTGTATCTTTAGAGCCGTAATCTTCATCGTTTAGCCAATTTATGGTAGCGTCTATATACATTTGGGTCATTTGCTCTTCAGTATATTCGGGTTTCCATTTGTGATACAAAACACAGCAATCGTGCCAAATTGAATGCAATATTACATAGAAGTCAAACTCATTATATGGCTTTGTGAGTTGAGATTTAATCTTTATAAATATAGGAGTAGTTTGCTCTAATCCCCATTTTTGACCTTTATATAGTGTTCCGTCAGTTCCTTTGTGGTGCATTTGAGATACCTCCCACTCTGCAAATTCTTGATTGAAATGTTCGCCCTCATAAATCTCGTGAATATCACGCATAAAATCCCAATATATATTAGGGTGATGCTCCTTTAGGGGCTTCATTAATTCATCATCTATCATATCAACCATTTTCCACATATGAGATTCATTCCCAATGCCACGTTTCTTATAGTCTTCTATTATTTCTCTTAGTCCTTTTTTCATATTCTTATTTTTTATAATTGTTCAGTATTTTCATCATTACCTTGCCCATTATCATCGCACTCACACGCACACTCAAACTGCAATTTAAGCTCGTTAATATCCGACTGCATTTGTTCTAATATTGACATTATTGGGTCGATATTATATTCACACTTTAAATTCTTAACAAGTTTATATATATCCTGTGTAGTCTGACAAATACAGCACAACGGCTTATTTGAGCAAGTGTAATTTGTCATAATTAAATAGCCTTAGCCATTAACATTTGTTTTAATTCCATTATATCGGCAGTTGTTATCTTAATAGACCCAGTATTACCCATAAACATAGATACCAAGAAATTATCAGGCATTTTAATCTCTATTGCACCTTGACCTACATGAGTATTAAGACCCATTAATTTGTGAGTTTGAACAGGCATTTCTTGAAACATACGCATACCTTCGTCAAACATGTCGGTAATATCTAATTTGCCATCTTTATCTGTTACAAAGAGAAGCATATTATCTATCTTACTTTCGTTCTTATCAATGTAATTCTCTAAACCTTGCTTTAATCGTGGAGCAAACATACTCATTCGAGGATTAGATGCTACAAGACTATTAATCTGCTTATCTGCCCATTCACTTACGGTCGATAATATTTGTTCTTTTGCTGTCATTAGTTCACTGTTTTATTAGTTTTTGCAGGTGTGGTATTGGTAGTTTCAACTACACCTACCTCTTTTGCTTTTGCTACTTTCGGTTCTGCTGTCTGCTCTTTAGATTCGAGTTTTTTAACTCTCTCATTTAGATTACCTATTGCATTGTCAATAGTTTTAATCAGACTATGTATGGTTGCTAATTCTGTATTTGGCATATTATTTCGTGTTATTGTTAGTGTTATTATTTGATGCTTGTTTCCATTTTCTAAACTCTTCCATTTCGGCATCAACCTCTTTCTTTATTGATGATTTTCTTAGGTTGATAAGACTATATTGTTTGTCTAATATCTCCTTACCTTCAGGCATATTCTCTATTTGAGGCATAACCATATGCATTAATTTAGATTGTACTAAATAGCCTAATCTATCAGATAACTCAATATACTCTGGTGATTCCATAAGTTTTTTCTTATATTCATCAGGCATATTGCTTAATTCGTTATCAACTTTAACCCACAATGCTTGTTGTTGCGGTTGTTGTTGAATTGGATGTCCCATTTTCTGTGCGTGCAATTCTTGCAGTTGTCTTTGATATTCTGCCTGCAATTTAGCCATTTGAGGGTCAAGTATAGCACTTGTATTTTCTCCAAAAATATTTATCGCCATAATAATTTATTATTAAAAGTTAAAAAGGGAGGAGATATTTCTTCCCCTCCCAATTTTGTTTAGAACATATTGCCGCAACAGCAATCTCCGCAGCAAGGCAGAGGATTGTATGTAGGCTGAGGAGTTACAGTAGTTCCAGTAACAATGCTCGCGATTTCTTTCGGATAGAAAGTAGCATTAGCATAGGTTACGATAGAATTATCTGCACAGCAACGCTTCTGAGCCTCGATGTTAATCATCTCTTTGAGCGAGTTATAACGCCAAGGAGCAACAGCGTCTGTTACTGCAAGCTGACACTTAATTTTTGAAATTTCATTATTAAGAATATCAAAACCATCTCTTTGAGACTTGTAAAGGTCAAAAGCAGTTTGATTGTCTTTAGCCTCGTTAGCAGCAATCTTGTTAGACAGATAACGCTCTAACTCATTTTTCTCGGTTATATCTACGATACGATTATCATAGATCGAGCGAGTTAATGCAAGTGCATCCTCACACTCTTTAGCCTGCACGGTATAAACCGAAGGTTGACCTGCAACATAAACATCATTGTCGCAACCACATCCGCGACCACAATTTCCACCAAGATTAAGAATGCCACCGCGACCGCAATTCCACTGATTCAACAGAGCAAGACCACCAGCAACTGCGCCAGCGATACCCCAACCTTGACCTACACGGGCTTTACGTTCCGCTTTGTCCATATCTCTTTCGAGCATGTCAATTTCTCTTTCAACAGATTCCATAAATTTACTTTTAGATTTTTAAATTATTATTTTTTTTGTAACGTTACAAGGACAAAGATATAAAGCGTTTTTCGATAAGTTTCTGAAAATTGTTTTTGAGTTTAAGTGCGTGTGTTTCAATACATTTTTTTCACTATCCGAAAATTTATTTTAGTTTTTATTTGTTTTATTGAAAAATTATTATTATCTTTGCACTATATTTAATTAAAACCACCAACCAATGACACCGACAGAAAAACAGAAAGAAAAATTAATGCAAATTATTGACAGGCTTGAAGAAGTTCAACTTGCACAAGGTTTACTCGAAATTCAACCTATTGAATTACATCCTTTATGTTATCGTAAAGGCGAAGCCATAGATGCCAACTCCCTCCCGAAAAATCCGTATGAAGTTTAACCGAAAAATAAACGAATATGAATAAAGAAACAATAAGATACACACGTCCGGCGCATACAAGTCATACGATAGAGATTGAGGATATATTCGACTGCCAGCTTATCGGGTTTTCAGACGCAACCCTATGTGCTAAATTGAGAGGTGATTTTGTAAAGATGATACACTTTCAAGAAATCGGAGGCAGGCTTGTATTCAAATATCGTGATTGGGATATGAGTTTTTATCGAGCCGAGGCAGTAAAAAGTGATGTAAGGAAGGCAATCGAAGAGTTCTGTAATGAACATTGCCACTATGTACACGCTGCCACAGAAAGCGATTATCTTGAAGTGCTTGCATCAATGAACGTAATAATCGCAAACACAATAAAAGAACTAATAAAATAAACCAATATGCCAAACTTTAAACACCCGTGCTTTGTCCGAGTAGGCGATGCGCAACAGAGAAAAGAACTGATTGAATTATGAAAAAAGTAAAAAATAACGGGAAATATATAGCGGAACATTTTATAATCAAAGAGGGTAAAATGCTTTGTGCTGAATGTCGTGAATGGCTACCAACATATATGTTCTCAAAGCGAAATAGCACAAAAAGAGGATATAATATGTGTTGCAAAAGATGTTATGGAAAGCATAATTGTAGTTATGACCTAACCAATGAATGGCGTGATGTTATTGGATATGAAGGAATATATAAGGTGTCTATTGATGGCGAAATCATATCATTAGAGAGGTCATTTATTGTTAATGGTAATAATGTGTATTTGCCAACCAAAAAGCTTTCGCAAAGGCAAAATCATAATGGATATATGACAGCAATATTATCTAATAATGGGAGAAATAAAACCATTCTTGTACACCGAATAGTTGCGAGTGCATTTATAGATAATCCGAATAATTTTGATTGCATCAATCATAAAGATGAAAATAAACACAATAACAATGCTGATAATTTAGAATGGTGTAATCATTTATATAATAATAACTATGGTACACGAAATGAAAAAATATCCAATTCACATACGGGAGCTATTAGGACTGAATTACAAAAAATAAATATGACAAAATCACAGCGAAATAATGGAACTCCAGTCGCCCAAATAGATATTGATGGCAATGTAGTAAATGTATTTATATCGATTTCGGAGGCGACAGAAAGAACGGGAATAAAGCATATTGCTGCGGCTATGTTTAGGAATGGCAAAGCAGGAGGTTATAATTGGATTAAAATATCAAAAGACTGCTATAAAGCCATAGCCGCTATCAACGATGAGAATGATAGATACCATTACTACACGTGCGTTCGGTCATATATTGACGGCTGTGATTGTATTACTGCAAATAAAGGAGATATTAAATTTGGAGATTGGGAGACTTGCACGTCAAATATGAGTAAAAATTGGGTTAAATCCACTCCATCCGAACTAATCGACCACTTTAAAAAACAAATGATATGAGCGAAATTAAGAGCCGAGTAGCGAGCCTTTTAATAAATAAAATATGCGAAGACACTGGAGAGTTTATAGATAAGTCCTATTTTAAAAAATGGCTATTGGCCGTATTAATAACAGCTGAAAAAGATATTAATATACATATCAATAAGCAAATTTCCGAACTCACAGAACTCCACGCCAAAGAGTTGCAGGAGCTGAAATATAAGGCGTATAAATCATTTAAGAAAGCGTGTACATGTCGTAGCGATAAAGGAATATGCCAGATTAACACAACACATATATGTGATGAAATATGCTGTTACTATGTACAAAATTTTCTCACCGAACTAAACAAATAAACTATGAATAAAATTAAAAACGATTGGAAATTAAAATCAATCAACTTCGGCTTTAAGAAAGGTTGGTCGTGCTACACAGATGAAAGAGCAGATGACAGATACGATGGTTATATTGAATTTGAAAATGGCGACCAAGAAAGTTTTAAATTCAAAATCAAAAAAGATATGGGGCAACAGTTCATTGATTTGATTGCTGAAAAAATAGTTACATCTGCCGATGAGTTAGCAGATAAATTGAAAGAAAGTTTAAATTTGAAATAAGATGAGAGGAAGTTCATTGATAGGTAATTTAACTGCCGCTTATTTGGGTACTATCCTAAATATAGTTGCCGATATTAAAATTAATGATTGGCGGTTTTATGTAATAGCCTTTCCAACTATAATTGGATATGGGATAGCTTGTATATTGAGTAGTAAGGAATCTAAAAATAAAAAATAATTATGGAAAAATCACTAAAAATCACGCCACCAGACGGCTACGAAATCGACAAAGAGAAAAGCACTTTTGATGAGGTTGTGTTTAAGAAAATAAATAAGATTAGTTATGAAACGATAATTAAAGAACGTTATTACCCACCATTTATGCCCGAAGTTAGCCAAGTGGCTCTTCATATAGAAAACAGAGTGGGATATACTGAAGCGGCTGATTTTAATTTTGTAACTAAAGACCAATTAAGAAAGCTTTGCGCCATAAATAAGTTGTTAGTAGTTGCTAAATACTTAAATAATGATAATAGTTTTACGCCTATTTATGATAAAATAAACCTTGAAAAAAGTTACGCCATTGCTATTGCTGGAGATAACGTATATTCTTATAGTGCGGGTACGGCTAAATTTGAAGTAGTTAGATTCAAAACCGAACAATTAGCCCAACAAGCAATAGAAATTTTAGGCGAAGAAACTATTAAAATGGCACTTTCAACTGATTATTGATATGAAAAAAGTCCTATTAAATGAAGATATAGTAAACGACAGCTACCATATCTATATCTCAGTTAAAAAAGATATGTTTCAGTTGTTCGAGTTTGAGATAAGCGAGAATAGTTTTATTCGTGATATTCAAAGGGCAGTAGATGAAATTAGAGATAGAGGGTATGAAATTAATGTCATCATTATCCCTTTTATTCCTTACAATAATTGGGATTACAAAAAGAAAAGTTTTATAACTGAAAGTATATCTGACCATATTCCATACCCGATTATAATTTCAGTGCCACGAGAATTAAAACACAATGTTAAAACGTATAATAAAGAATAGTTATGAAAATAGAAAAACTATATAACGGAAATACTAAAAAAGCTATTGAGTTAATTAATGACGAAATAAAATTTTGGAATAACAAATATGCAAAGGCTGATGCTAATGAAAAACAATATTGTTTAGGGCATATACGAAGATATATGGAGTGGATAAAAGAGATACAAAATAGGGCTTCTTGCACAATACAAATAACTTTAGAAAACGGAGAAAAACTAATAATTGATTAATATGAAAATAAAAAGTAAATTTGATGTCGGACAAAAAATTATAAGTAAATCTTTTTTAAAATTTGAAACAATAGGTGGTTTTAGATTATTGGCTGGCGATTTTGAACTTGACGAGGAAAACAACATTATGTACTTTAATAAGGATATTAAAGAATATTATCTAACTTCATCTAAAAAATGGGTGGATGAATCAGATATTTTTGCCACAAAACAAGAACTTTTAGAACATTTGGAGAGGACGATATGAAAAAACAAGCTAAAAATATAGATACTATATCAGCGGAAATAAAGATAACTCAAAAAAATATAGATTCTTATAGAAATAAACCAAATGAACATAAGTCTAAATTTGTACTCTTTGTTTTAGACCACACAACAATAGAGGAATATGTTTTATTTAAGCGAGAATACAGTAAGAAATATCCTGCATCAATAACTCCATTAATGGATTTTTGCGATGAGTTTTTTGATGTCGCACTTAAAAGATATACAGAAAAAATATCTCAATATGAAAAAATATATTAAACGAAAATACAACTCACTAAAATACAATTTCGAGTTTTTAGGCGTATATTTTTCACCGCTAAAGAAACCTAAATTGCGATTTTATTTTGGGGATATAAGGATAGGCACTCCGTACTTCTTGCCGCGTAAATGGATTAAAAATAAAGAGAAAACCGGTTGGTTAAAAGGAGTCCCCCGCAAATTCGGATTCGACTTCGTTACTCTCGGTTGGAAAACTAAATATGACGAGTTTAGGCACGAATGGAATCCTATTTTATCATTTGTGTTTTTCGGCAAACAAATAGCGGTTTGGCTGACTACAAAAGATAATGAGTTTGAAATGCAATTTTGGGAGGCGTGGCTGTATTATTCTAAACGGACAAAAGGTAGTAGAACTGAAAGAATAAAAGAGCTTATTGAGCAATATCCTTGCGTTTGGATAAGAAACGGAGAGGTTAAGACTAACTATTATTATGATATACTTAAAACTAAATATCATAAATATTTAACTACACCGCATAAAGAATTTGTGAAAGATGACCCGAAGTAAACGAAAAACTCCAATCTGCGGAGTAACAGGTGGTAGTGATAAAAAAGATAAACGGACTGCCAATAAAAGATTCAGAAAAATAATGAAAGATGTAACTAAATTTGTCCGATTAAGAGAAATTTCAGACGTTTGGTGCTTTAATAAAGACGGTAAATTTTGGTTTGGTGATAATGAAAAATTGATGAGGAAATGAAAAAATATATATTGAAATTGTTAAATAAATTTAAAAACAAATAACCGATAAAATGTTCAAACTGCATAAAGAAACATACTATGGATTGTCCAAATAGTTTTTATTGCTATGCAAGAGAAGATAAACCACATTTTATTAAAAAACAATAAAAATGAAAATTATAGCACTTGGCGATTTACACGGACTTTCTAAATGGAAACAAATAGTCGAAAATGAAACTTATGACAAGGTGATTATACTTGGAGATATGTTCGATTCTTTCGATATTAAAAGCGATGATATTCACGCAAATTTTATGGATATTGTTGAGTTTAAAAGAAGTCAGCCCGACAAGGTTGTGCTTTTGCTCGGCAATCACGAGCTAAATTATTTATCTCACGGGCAAAAATGTAGTGGTTATAGACCCGAAACAAAAGTCTGTATGAGCCATATCTTAGACGAGCTTGTCAAAAACGGTGAGATGAAAGTTTGCCACAAAGAGGATGATGTGATATACACACACGCAGGGGTTACTAAAACGTGGTGCGATGATAACGGCATAGATATAGATGACACTATCGACACTCAAATTAATGAGTTATTTTTGCGCAATTATAAGCCGTTTATTTTTCAAAGTAGGTCGTTTAGAACCTCGCCTTATGGTGATGATGTATTCCAAAGTCCGTTGTGGATTAGACCTTATTCGCTGAAAGAGGATAAAATTGATGGGTTCCGCCAAGTTGTAGGGCATACTCCGAAAAGAACAGTTACGATAGAGGATAATATTGCTTTTACTGACTGTTTAGAACACGGAGATGGCAGTTATCTTGTTATTGAAAATGGGGAGTTTAAAATAAATAAACTATGATAAAATATATCAAGGCAATAATCTTTATACTCAAGGTTAAATACTATGCTTTTAGATTTAAGTATATAGTTATTAGAGCATACAGAAAAGAAACCAAAAAACTTGTAAAGGCTACTCAAAAGCTAATTAAAGATAGCGATAAGGCGAGAATAGTATTTAATAATCTGTCTATCATATTTATGTATGAATTTATCTATGGCAGATACCTTTATTGCTCGGTAAAACAAGACAATGCTAAATGGTATAATAAATGGTATTGGGATAAAGAATACGATAAAGCAAAAGACAGATATGTTCAATATTTAATCGAGTTCAGTGAAAATGAACATAACTTATCTAATAATGAACAAAAATAGGCAGTTTTGTATATAATATGATACATTATGAAAAATAATTCCGAATTACTTTGGTACTTCGGATTTTTTTATTACCTTTGTGGCATAATCAATTAAAATTAATTAAAATGAAAGCAATTAAATTCAAAGAGTCCGATTATTATTCCGTAGAACTTTATAGGGGTAAATATGTAGTAGACGACAAGCTCGTTGATATAGACCAATATTCGGCAAAAATTCAAGTATTAGATGTTCATAACATCTGCTCAATGTTTGTAAATAAAGTAATCGCTTATTATCTTAAAAATGGGACGGAAGAAGTTTCTGTTGAATCTTATGTGGAAGCAGAGAATAAACTTTTAAGCAAAAGGATTCAAGTAGAAAGTAATTATAGAGATGATGAGCCAACATACAAATGGCAATCGCTTGAAGATGAATTTGAATATAGAAAGTTTAAAGAAATTCACTCTGCAATACATAAAGAGATTACACTGAAAGGCGAGCCTTATCTTGTGGAAATAGTAGAGTCAGTTATTGATACGGGAAACAAATATATAAGCTCGGAATATATAAATGGTGGCAATGACCCTATTATGTTTATTTATAATAGAGAGGTAGCGTGTTTAGATATAGTTGCTAATAAGTTCAAAGAGCTTGGTATGGAATTTAAGGGGAATGTTGGCTATGAACAGACAAAGAATAATAAAATATGGGGCAACTCAACCCATAGTGGGATAAAGTATGTTACAGCTTTTAATACATATCCTTTTAAATCTGAATATAGTGGCAAAACTCGTGGTAAATTAGATTATCTTACTTCTTGCTACAATGCGGATAAGGAACAAATAGAGAGCATAATTCAAAAAGGATATAATGAGCATTTCAAAAAGTTTGATTCAATTCTATTCAATAATGAGCTAATGTTATCGGAACTTAGAGCAGTAAATAATATGATTAGAGATATAACAGATAATAAGGTGAATACTAAATTAAAACTTAGTATTCACAAAAAAATAAATACTGCTATTGAAACAATTTTGAGTGCTTATGCGGATTAATCTTCAATAGACATTTTGGATATTCAATAATTTTCACTACCTTTGCAGAAAGATTAATTAAAATAAAATTATGGACAAGGAATTAGCAAATTGGATATATTACGAAGAGGATAATAACTTCTATTGCAAAAAATGTATTGAAAATAGATTGAGTGAAATAAATTCAAACAGAGAATTTAGTGATTCGATTGACTATGATGCAGGTGATGAATGCGGATATATACAAGATTATGCTTATGTTGATTATGAAGTTGAATGTTGCAAGTGCAGCAAAGAATTGTATTCAGAAATAGATGCTTAAAATAATATTAATAACTAAAACCTCACGATGGCGGTAATCGTGTGAAATTATGGATAAAATAAATATTAAATTAAACTTAACTGTTGAGAAGGATATGCCCAGAGAAATGATTGATATGTTATTTATGCAGATGTTTAATAAACGAATAACAGATGACGAAATGGTTAGGTTGCAGTCGGTAATTGATAATATTGATAAAAGCGAATATCAAATAGAGCAATTAAACGATGCAATAGGGACAATGTCAATAGGTGCTTTTATTTCCTTTATGAAAAATGAAGATGATAAAAATAGGGAATGTATTGGAATAGTAAGTTAGAATTTAGACACTCTTAGGGGTGGCTTTTTTATTGCATCATTTTCATAACCTATGATAATAATGCAAAATAAGTGATAACATAGTGGCAATTAAGCCCTTATTTGAACCTAAATGATACTATTTGAGCAGTTACATTTTTATGTACTAAAAAGTGTGAATATTTCCATTTTTTCATAGCAAATAATGTATGCTATATCATTCATTAAGTCTTAAAATGACAAATAATGTAGGATATAACTTACTTTATGCTAAATTTTGGCTAATATATGCAATGCAAACATAATGTTACTCAAACATAAAGATAGCGATATTTGCGATTTGTAAATTGAAAAGAGCCTACCAAGTTAATGATAGGCTCAATGTGTTTTGATAACCGTGAACACTACACGTCTACACCCATAAGTTTGTAGTCAGGGACAAATGGGAATATTAAACTTATCCCGAAGATAAGAGCGCAACTTTAGGCAATGCGATCGGGAGCATTTTCAGCTCTCGCCATACAACTTACCATTTGGGCAAGCGTTACTTAAATGTAACATTTGAAAAAGTTTTACCGTTTTCAGTCATAATGAAGTTCAACTGACATTTATATAAAGGAATTAACTTACTGCCATCATAACTCGAAATAATAGCATAAATACCATCTCTTTCAACATCTTCATCTGTGTAATCAAATCGCTGACAAAAGAAATTAAACTCTTTTTCGCATGTTTCTTTTCGGATTAAAGTGTATTCACTGCCTAATCCAATGTTCATTTCTACATTTTCGTTTGTAATTTTTCTTAATGTGTACATATATTTGTGTATTTATATAATGGCTTTATTGCCATTGTTGCTCCATCAGAACTCGAATCTAAAATCCAAACGCCAAAAGTTTGTGTGTTGCCAATTACACCATAGAGCAAAATTGATAGTCTATTCCTATCAGTCATTCCCCATACCAACCGAGAGACACCTCAATCCTAAAAGCATGAAGAAAATAGAGATTACCGTAGTGCCTCTTACACCCTAATCTTACTCACGCGCTTTCAGATTATACCGAAGTGTGCTAACTTAATATCGCCTCAGTGGTTATAATTTAAGCTAAATGGCAGGATTTAATACCTGCACGAGTTTTATTGGTGTTAGTTGCCACTACAATTGTAGGATATACGTTATGATTTTCACCAATTTTAAGTACATCTGTATTTACTTTTATTTACGCAACTTGTTCTAATGCAGCAAGCCTATGAACTACTCTCTACCGTAAATATTAGCGTCTGTCTTCCGCCACATTTAGATTAGTACTCGGTGCGATAGTCGAAATCGCCTTTCAAGAATGAAAATCTTGTGTCCTAACCGATAGACGAACCGAGCATTTGGCTTTTTAACGTGAGCCATCACGTCAATAACCGAGTTTCACAACGGAGTTATCAAAATGATTCTAAGTCATGATTGAAAAACATAGTGCAAAGGTAAACATTTTTTTTGATATATGCAATACATTCGTTAATTTTCTTTTAATATTTTTACACCTGCACTTTTCATCTGTGCAAAATAACTATGCCAATCAACTGCATCATATAGCTCTCTATTGCACCAATATTGCCATAGTTCTTGCTCTGTTGCCTCTATTATTTTGCCGTTTTCTATTTTCATATCTCAATAGTAAATTCCATATTAGTATCTCCGCATTGTTCGCAATGATGATGAAGTGTGCATTCGCCAAATAATCCAACCGCATCATTAAGCAAGTCTATCATTATGCTTTTGTCGTGCATTTGGGTTATTACCTTATGAAATATATCTCGCAATTCTTCTGTCGAGCAATCATCTATATATTCATCGGCATATTTGCCATCTATTGTCAAAGTACTGTCGTAACAGCCGTTGTATTTAACTATTTTCATCGTATCAAATCTGAAATAATTATCCCGCTATCATACATCTCATCTCGAAACAACTGCATCACACAGTCAATAGTTTCTTGTGGAGTTTTTAACATTCCTGCATCTATTCTATCCTCTACCTTGCGTTTCAGGTTGTATTCTATCTCCCATAAGACCATAGCCATATCAGTTGCGTGTGTGCATCGTTTGTAAGCTAATGTGTCATCGGGTTCGTCTAAGTTGAATTTTAGTTTAGCTTCCATAATGTTTTTATTCTTTACAAAATATAGGCATCATCTTACTTATACCGTACTTTTGATTAATTAAGAAAAATGCTTGTTGTGGTTCTTGATGTGGCAAATTAAGATTATAGGCAAAGCTATCTGTCCCGCAAATTGACCCATTAACAATAATATTTCTATTAAATAGCAAATCGTGATAATGACCAATACACAAAAGGTCAGTTCGTTGTCTATTATTAAGGCTTGCAAAATATTTATTCAATGGTATCATAATCCCTCCGCACCCACCGAGATAGCGAGTATGATGCCCGTGTGTAAACGAAATATTTTTGCCATAAATATCAATAGTGGTCAATGCAGATTTAGATGCTATAACCTCAATTTTAGTATTCGGTTTATTTGCAAATACTCTCTGTATATCCTTGTATATCATATATTCAAGATTCACCTCTGCCTGATTAGTGTGATGTATCTTTTGCGTATTTCGGCTGTGGTTCGCAATGCAGGTAATTACTGTTATCTTATTGACAGTAGTATTGTTATCCAAGTACTCCAATCCTCTAATTAAAATATCTTTAGCAATCATAATTGCCTCTAAGGGAGATGCGTTATTTGTCTGAGATGCCTCAAGCCTCAGCTCACCTTCAATCAAATCCCCCAACACTCCTAAAACCAAATGCTCAATTCGAGTATTATGTGATTCTGCCTCCAATATTTTAGCTACTTTAATAAAGAATTTTTCAGCACGCTTTATTGCAATGTCAATATTGTATTCATTCAAAAAACCTACCGTTTCGGGGTCAATATCTTTTTCGAGGTGCAAATCACTAAACAAACAAACCGCCGTACTCTCGGTATCACTGCTCTGATATTTAGCAACAATAGGAGACGGTTTTACAGATTTTAGCGCATCCTTAATCTCAACTTGCTTTTTGAGCCTAATTGTTTCCTCGGTCAGCTGTTTGATAATTTGTTTGTCAGATAATGTTTCTTTCTGTTTTTTATGTGCCTCAATTACATCTTGCACTACCATATCTTCCCACCAAACCGAAACATCACCCCTATCAAATCGACCTTTTTTTTGTAAATTCTCATGAACGGTACTTTTAGGGATCTCATATTCCCTACAAAATTCCATTACAGAGCTATACTCTTTACCGTTATTACAAATTAATTTTTTCATTCAATATGTTTTTAATTTCTGCAAAGATAAGTAAAATTTATTTAATATGCAATAGGTGTCGCTTTTTTGTTCTTAACTTTACAAATGCAATCAGTATAATATCCAACTAAATATGCCACGTGCTCATTGCCTGTTGAATTTACATAGCACATTCCTGTATCTTGCACTATACCG
Organism: uncultured Christensenella sp.; assembly: GCA_964592155.1. Taxonomy (GTDB): domain Bacteria; phylum Bacillota; class Clostridia; order Christensenellales; family Christensenellaceae; genus Christensenella. The sequence goes on along the minus strand of CAZQDA010000001.1, from coordinate 52,971 downwards.
TCTGCCAAGTGATACGCTTCGTGCGCTGCTACTTTTATGTCTAAATCTTTATAGTCGTATATCCATAACAAAAAACCAAGCAATCTATCAGACTTTCTTCTGCAAGGAATTACACACGCCACAAAATTATAATCAACAGGGTCTATCTCATTAAAATTTCTTTCACAAAAATGCTCTTGAATATATTTTAGATTCTTGGTGGTCATTATCCATACCTTACGTGGATAAATCTGTGGGTCAAATTCATATATTTCAGCCATTATCTCTTGCAGTTTTCAATTCGTTTTGTTTTATTAAATATTGTTGATAAATGCCAATATCCGCATTCATTACACTTGTAATGTCTTTTATCTCGTCCTCTTAATCCTGATTTATTTTTAGCGTCAATCGCATCTTGTGGTGTTAAATATACTTTTTTACCTGTTTTACAATCAGTAATATATTCAAATTTATTATAGTTATTTTTATTATTGTTATTATCTAAATATATATCATTAATTATTGACAATTCAGATTTATACATAGACATTTGTTTTCTACTTAAATTTATCCTTCCCATATTATTTATTTTGAAAATTTACACACCAATGATGATTAAGTAGTCTCTTATATTTCTGAAACTTACAAGTACAAAATATAGGAATATTTAAATCTGATGACAAGTTAACAATGTCTACTATAGCGTACTTACAATCTTTACATGTCTTGCTATTTTGTTGTATTTTCTTTTTAGCCATTATTCCCAATAAATAAAAATAAGATCATCATTACGACCTTCTGTTTGTATATCAATTATTTCCGAAATATTAATATCGTCCATTTTTGTAGTTGTTTAGTTGTTGTTGCATGCTTTTTTCATTACTTGTACCAAGACCAAATATAGATTTGAAATCAATTATATTTCCAATAATATTAGCGAGAACTGCTATCATAAAATTCTTGAATTGTTGCCAATCAGATAATTCAACCTTTTTCTCTGTATATAAATATTCAGTACATTCATTATTCCTTTCAAGCATCTTATGGAGCTTTTTAGTAACCACAGTATTTTCCTCAAGCTCTTTAATTAGGTGGTCAATCTTATCTTCTTGGGTTAATAATACCTTAACATCTTCCATTTTGATGTTATCGTCTTTTTTAGGTTTTATCTCCATAATGCTCAAATCTAAATTGTATATATTCATCGCCTTTTGGTACTTTGACTTTTTTTATCGTTGCCTCCCTAATTGCGTTGTCATTAAAACCATATTTTTTACTCGCTATATCTTGAACTAACTTTGTAGGATTATCATAGTCACTTGCCATATTAGAAAAACCCCATTCATAGTAGACTTTGTATGGAGGGGGAGGAAACTCAATATTGGGTAGCAGTAATAATAATTGTTTTTCGTATGCCTTATACGCTACCGTTTTAAAGCGCTTCCCCTGCCATGCTTGATTTACGGATAATGGTTTAATCTGTATTTTTATCGGTTCTTTCATTAACACTCATCGCCATCAAAATTATCAGATGATTCTATTACGAATGAAAGCTCAAAATAATGACGATCAATATCGTCAGCGCCATAACAACACGTCGCAATAAAACCACCTCCTACGGAATTAAATTCGTCTAATTCAAAAGTAATAAGTCCATTATATGAAGATTCGAGCCTATCTTTTGCTACAAATTTCAATTCATCAACAGATGGAATACCAACACCATCCCATTCCCAATTTAGAGCAGTCATAACCTTATGCACCTTCTCGAAATCAAAATTGTCAATAACATAATTAATAGACTTCTCTACATCATACGGCAACTCATTTTCCATCGCGTCAACCTCATCATGCGCATATTGATATCCGGCCATAAAATCATCCTTAACACAATTTACCGCGTCCAAATGATTTTGCCAATCCTGTACTGTTTCCTTTGCGTACTCAAACGCTACTTTTTCAATGTTTTTCATATTATTATTTATTAAAATTGTTTAAAATATCATACGCTCGCATGTATTTTTCTCTTCGTTGAATGTCCTTACTTGTGATCTTGTGCAGACGTTCTAAATCCATATTATGAATCAAATCAGCACGCTTTACCTCGCGTGCAATATCATTCGTCTTAATACGATCAATATATTCGGAATAATCCTCTTTTTTACCTCTTGTGAGGCATATAAGAGCATCACAGCATTTTTCATTTAGACCCATAAGTTTAAGTTCGTAAATAGATATGTCTGAATCCTCCAAAACATCATGGAGCACTGCTGTAATCTGATAATCCAATCCACCTATAACGTTCTGCATTACATGAATACAATGAAAAATATACGGATTATCCGCCTTGTCTTTCTGTCCTTCGTGAGCCATACATGCAATTATAATAGCATCCTCAAGTGTCATAATTTTTTATTTTGTTTGTTTTTAATTTTCTCAAATTCACTTTCAGGCAACATAAATATCAAATACTCACCAACTATATCGGAAATTAAATACCCATTATCCACAAGCCATCTACAACTTAATTTAATGTAATTATCGTCCATTTTAATCCATTTTGATAGCCAAATATAGTAGAATATAGGCTTTCCAAAATTAATCGAAATAACGTGAGATATGTGCCTATAAATACAGTCGTAAATGATCTTATTATTGCCTGTTATTTCTTCCATGTTAAAATGCAACGTCCATCAACATCTTTTACAGATTTTCCTTCGTTAAGTGGAGTATATATATTTGTGGCACAAACTTGACATCGAGCCGCAAATAGCATATCCTTTGGTTTTGTTTCGCCCTTGCTGGTATAAGTTCCCTCTTGTGGTGTAATACCTAACATAGACATCCTACTCCCGCATATAGGGCATTTTAAATTAGTTCGAGCGAGACTTTTAAATTTATTCATTTTATTAAATTTTTAACGTGAAGTAGCTTTAATTCCTGCAAATTCAAAAAGTTTAAGGCATCCAGTAGAAAAATAATGATAATCATGAAATTCATTAAGATTAATATTAAATATACATTCTCTCGATTCATAATCAATATTATCATCAAATATAAAATCTACCATTGTACAATCATAATCTAATACAGCCATCATTTCTGTATTATGATCTTTTAGAAATTGTAGCCTATCCATATCGTCGGTTAGTGCATTCCATTTTTCTGCAAGCTCTTGGGCTCTTTCAAGTGTTGTAATCATAGTGGTTAAATTTGTTTCTGCAAATATAGTAAATTATTTTTAATTATGCAAACGCAATACTATCCCCTATATTTTAGAGGATAGTATTACGGCATATATTTTATTACATAAATCGAAGTTTTCCCTCTTTAGATTCATTCCACACAAGTTGCTGAACATTCTTACCTTGAACATAGTAATTCCATGTCTTAACAATAAGATTATAACGATATGCAGAAGTCAATTTCTGTGTGTTTAATTTATCGTTAATCAATTTACTTTGAAGTGCATTAATAGTTGTATTATTGCACTTTTCAATATTAAACAACTGTTTAAAAAAACTTTCTACAAGTTCAGGAGCGTATTTCTTATATTTAATAAGGAATACATATAGAGCTCCAATTTCAGTTATCTTCAGAATCTTTGTTTTGCGATAACATTGAAGCGCAATCTGACAAGCATCCTGATATAAATTAGGAGTTGAGTTATATTCATCAAGCAAATCCTCTTTTGTCTTTCCAGTCACAGCAGATACACTGAGTGCAGACATTTTACCTACTCCAGTTGAGAATACACCAACTGATTCTTTTTGTAGGGCAAAATAACGTGCTACTATAGCCGAAATATTTGCCGCATTGGGAGTGTCCTCAATCTGAAATACATCTTTTGCAGTTCTATTCGCTCCACTGTCATAAACAAGAAAACTATCCTCATCACATCCTCTTACTACAAGAAATTTAGTAGGAGTATTAGATGCAATAACTGCTAATAGTCTATGTTGACCATTACCAAGTGCACCACCCTTCAAAAAGCATATAGCCTCTCCATTCATGCGCCATTTACCATCTTTCATTTGACGAGCATAAAAAGCTACCTTGCTCTCCTTGACGTTGCGATTAACTTTGTTTGCACCAAGATAAGTCTTGGCCATTTCGGGAGTAATCAATTCCTCTCTGTAATCCAATTGTTGTTGTTTCATCGTTTTTGTTTTTAATAGTTTTTAAAAAAGTTTTAATTGTAATTTATAATTGTTGAATCTTTTTTCTTGCTCATTAAAATAATACTCGCTTGTTTCACATCCAACTAAACTACGCCCCAGTTCATCACACGCTATCCTTATACTGCCACTACCTATAAAAGGATCAAATATTTTATCGTTTTCTTTTGTGTATTTATCCAAAATCCACTTATATAGATCAACAGGCTTTTGAGTAGGATGAATCCTTACCTCTTTATTTTTCATTTTTTCCTGCAACATACCCTGCCATTTATATTTAAATTTCCTAACTGATGTATCAAATGAAGTCCACGCTAATTCACAATCCGCAAAGTCGGTTTCTCCATTATCTTTATCCCAAACTATCCAGCAACTGCTATCATAAGGTAATTTACTTATAAAATGATTCGCACCAAATATTATTTGATTCTTACTTATTCTAATCATTTCGTCAAATACTTCTTTATTTGGACTTGTAATATCTCCACCATCAAAGCCTTTATAATTCTTGCTTTTAGTTATTTTACTACGGCTATTATTATTAGTCCCATCCTCACAAATTCCATAAGGCGGATCGGCAATGCAAACATCAAAGAACTTATCTGGAATAGTTTTCATGTACTCAAAACAATCTGTGTTGTAAACTATGTTATTAATCATGGTGCAAAGTTAAGTCAAATATTTTTAATCTCTAAATTTTTTCATCATTTTATTAAAAAAAAAGTTAAAAGAGGAAGGCAGAACGATGAGAAACTGCCTTGTCGGATTATCCTATCCTCTTTGTGGTGCAAAGATATAAAAAGTTTTTTTATTGTGCAATATGGGGCTTAAAATTTATTTATTTTTAATGACAAAACACAACTTCCCCTATCCCTGACTTATCTCTACCAGCCGATAAAAGTAGAGCAAAAGTAAGAGTTTTTGATTTAATTCGCTACAATTAAATTTTTTTTAGCACTTTTAGCACTTTGCCCCTGAACTGCATTTCGCAGATGGAATCCTCACTACTTACCATTTTGGCATTACTCATTTTTCTTGTCAGGTACTCGTTGTAGGGATATACAGAGCGAGATTTTTAATGAGCATCTAAAAATACTTAATCCCATTTTACATGTAATTTAGCGCATGTGCCTGTGCAGTATGGGATGTGTCAACTGCTATGTATTTTTCAGGGCTTTGTATAAAATAAAAAAGCCTTTAAGAATCATACACTTCTCAAAGGCTATTTTAGCAATGCTAATAAATCTTCATAGAATGTATGTTCTACTTTTGAGTGTCATGTCACCCAAATTTGTAGCGAGAGCAGGGATCGAACCTGCCACCTTTAGGTTATGAGCCTAACGAGCTACCAACTGCTCCATCTCGCATTCTTTTTGCCTAACTTCAATCTACTTTCTTTGATTTAAGTGGGGGCTTATAAGCCTCTCCACTGCTGCCGTCGTTTGGCAATCTTCGTCAAAGAAAACATTCTTTTCATAGATCAAAATTTTAAGCAACCGCTGAATTACGGTTAGAGGCGAAGACCTGATTCTAACAGGTGTAACAATGCTTTGCAGGCATTTGGCTAAAACACTCACCCACTTCGCCAAATTACAGTTTTTTACGAGAACTGTAAAACTCAAAATTAAAACAATTAAAAAATTAAAAACCTATATTCACTATAAACAATATGCAAATATAGCATTAATTTTTAAATAGCGCTTTTTGTTACGTTATAAATCTATTAGTGTGCCTTGCCGGGTATGATCCGACGACCTACTGATTATGAGTCAGTTGCTCTAACCAACTGAGCTAAAGGCACTTTTAATAACACTTCAAATATAATACTTTATTTTCATTTTTCCAAATTGTTTCGTCACAAAGAATCGAACTTTGATACTCGGATTAGAAATCCGATGCTCTATCCATTGAGCTATGACGAAATTTGTACTCCAAGCAGAAGTCGAATCTGCACGAACTTTTCAGTTCAAAGGATTTTAAGTCCTTCGTGTCTACCATTTCACCATTGGAGCATTTAGCCTTTTTATCGAGAGGCCACCTCGTCGATACATGAGTTTTCACAACTGACGTATTCGAAAAATGGAAATTATTAGAATAATTAAAAAGCATGGTGCAAAGATAAAACAAATTTTTCAATTATGCAAGTCTTTGCGTATTTTTTTTTATTTTATTTAGTTTTTGTTTGCGTGGTTCTGCTAATCGTCATCTTTGTATTGCCACTTTCAGACAGATAACGTTTCTCTGCGGTATAGAATTCCAATTCGTATAGAATAGCATTTGTTTCGGGTGTTGCTCGCCATTTGACAATAAAATAAGAGGCTCTATTTGGCGCGTCTACTTTTTTCGACGTTGTGAAAGGTTTGATGTCATTAAATCCTACCGACCCAACCAATTCGTCGCCGTCATTAAAGAATAGTGCTGCGGCATTGTATAACGTCCCATCCACGCCTTCGATATCTACACCCTCCACATTGAGAATGTTTTCAATTTGCACCGTCTGTTTTGTGTTGAAACATGAGGTCATAACCATTGATGCAAAAATAAATGTAATAATTTTTTTCATTTTGTTTTTAATTTTATTTAGTTAATTATTAATTTCTTTTAAAAATATTTCATAAATTTTAGAATCTACTATTGCGCCGTTTTTGGAATGATTGTCAATTGCGTTAAGGAATGCCGTTTGACATTTGCATCGTTCCTCTCTGTGTGTATTAAACTTTACTGTTTCGATATTAGCGTCGTGTTCTTGTTGCGCGATCGTTGCAATCTCTAATAGCATTTCAAATATTTCTTTGTCATCCGTAATTGGATGTGGACAATATTCGATAATCTTTGTTTTAACTTTTTCGCTCTTAATATTTTCGAGCGGATTTTTTTCGTTCATGGTCTTATTGTTTTTTTTGTGTCGTATTGACGTTGCAAAGGTAATACAAATTTTTTAATCCTGCAAATAAAACATAAAAAAACTGCTAATTTTATTTAGCAGTCTTCTTTTTTAGTTCCTTTTCTCTTATTGCTATTTGCAGATCGCGTTTAGAAAATACATTTTTTATAGGTTTTAGCTTATGTATAATTCCGTTTTTAACTAATTTTAAAATCTCGTATTTTGAGCATCTATTCATTTTGCATGCTTCATTCAGCGACACTCTATCATTTGGTGATGCGAGGTTCTGTACGATCATGTCTATATCGGAATATGCTAAATTTGAATGTCCATGTTTTACATTATCTGTTATTTTATTTATGTTTTTAGACAATGTTTCGAGCACGTCGACACCTATGTCATTTATCGCTTGTTGTCTTATTTGTTCGTCTGTCACGGCGTAATTGTTTTACGTGTAATGTTACTAATACTGCTATTACGGCTATTGTGAATATGTTTATTGATATAATGTATGGTACGAAGTAATCGTCAATTATTACGTTGTTAAGATATGTTTTGAATATCAAGTTTATAGCCATGAATCCTATCGGGATTACATGGTACATACAGAAGTCCATAACCCTTGAGGCGCAAAATAATATTAAAACGGAGTACCAATCGTAATTACATATTGAAAAAACATTCTCTTTTAGAGGCGTATAATATTCATAATAGTCGCCACACTCAATTGTTAAATCAAAAGTATAGGCATACAACAATTCAATATAAGATAGCGCGATACACAACATAGTTATGTACGGCGCAAACTTAATAGATTGAATCATTATAAACCTTATTCTACTCATTTCTTTGGTTTTATTTTAATCTTTATAACCGGAATTATAGAATCTCGGTCGCTGGTTATTCTTACTTTCTTCGCCATGCCGTTACTCCTTTAATTTAGCCTCAATAGCTACCATTTGAGCGCGTAAATCCTTTAATCTATCGTAACTATCATTAACCAATTTAGAGTGCCAAAAATAGAGGAAAAACAGCCATTTATTGTGCTTTCTTTTTAAAAGTTTTATATACCTATTAATCTCTACAACTATAGAGTATTTTAATTCTGATAACTCAAAATTTAATGCGTCTTTGTAATATTTTGAAAAGTCTTTATCCATTTTTTTATTATTTTTCACAGTGCAAAGTTAATTTTATTTTTTGAAAAAACAAAACATTTTATTATTTATTTCTTAACATCATCATTTCGATCTTTAGCTTTGCATATAATCTTATAATCAATATATTCTAATTTACACATGAAGTTGAATATCATGTAGTTTAAAATAGGTCTTATTGGATACGAATACCATTTTGCTCCAATCATTGCGCATTTAAATATTTTATAAGCATATTGGTCGCGTATATCCTGCAACTCGTGATAATCGCAATTATCAAAAACTAACTCATTGAATGTTTTAATTTTCATATTTTTTATTTTTTGCATCCACTACCTTTAGCGCTTTTCTTAATTGTCTTTTTGCTTGCCATAATTTGTTATTAAATAATATTATCTTCTTCAAAGTTATATTCTTCAAAGTTATCTTCTTGAAAGTTATCTTCTTCAAAATTGTCTTTTTCATCTTGGGATGCTAACCGCCAATTATATTCGTTGTCATTATGACCAAGAAATATACTGCGAGCAAAAATTGGTGCTTCGCCATCCTTCAACTCTTTTTGTGTGTAATATTTGCCTTCCGGGGCTATTAATTTATTTACCATATTTTTATGCTATTGCTATTGTTATGTTTCGCGATGATGCCAGTGTATAATCTTCAGCAGTTAATCTTTCGGCCGCTGTTGCGTGTAGTGTAATTGTTATTACAGTTGCGCCATTGCTCGAATTGTTAATCATATATAAAATACTATCTCTATGCAATTTAGGACAATCCGCAAAAGATATTGATGCCGCCAAATTAAAAACAGATACGCTTTCGAGATTGGGGCAGCCGGTAAACATATTAGCTACACTATCTTTTGATGCGCCCAGTATTCTGATATCGCCTGATATTTTTCGTAAATTAGCACAGTTTCTAAATGTTGAAAAGTAACTTAAAGCATATAATCTACTAAATGTTATATACGTTGCATTACATAGATAGAACATTGCATTTGCACTTATGTTACTTGTTACACCGCCACCTATATTTCTTTTTATAAATATAACAGGATTGGTGCTGTAGGCGTATAATTCATCCATATACTGCACATTAAAGATCGAAGTGCTATCTTTATATATTGATTCCATCGTGGTTTCAGAGATATTTGCAAGTTCTTCATATTTATAATATCCAGTTGTTTGGTCAAATGAAAATAATGACGAAAGACTTAAATATCTTGATGTATTAAATGTAACACAACCTCTATTTGCAGGTGTGGTTCCATTTATATAAAACCCACGCGCTATATTAGGATCGGGAATCTCGATCTGCGACAACGTGCTATTCCATTTTGCAGGATATATGCCTGATAGATTAATCGTCTTAAATGTTGCCGATCTATTATCTGTTATTTTAACACTAATAGGAAGCCCAACAATGGCATTGGCTGATACAGCATCAAAATTAACTTTTGTAAAAATATATGCTTTATTTACAGATGATGTTTGTGTTATCGTAACATTAAGTGTATTATTAATGCCAAGCCACTTTTTATTTTTACGAGCATATACATTACCATCATTAGGTGCTTCTGCTACTGCTACCCCAACACTTATTGGCTTCGAACCAAGTCCAAGTGTTATTCCATTTTTTTGTTCTAAAATTATTTCCATTTTCTTAAATTAAATATTATAAGACGCTGATCCAATTAAATTAAAAGCATTTGCATATTGCAAAATAATATTCTTATTAGAGCTTGTTTTAGCCTCTATCTCTATTGTATATATGCCTAAATTTTCATTACTAATAGTTGATGTTGATAAATATCCTAAATAAGAATTTATGTCTGTTTTAGTAAATAATGATTTAGTAATTTTTATATCTTTATTATAATCTAAATTTTTATAAATATATACATTAAAATCTTTATTTTCTAAATCTATTGTATCGTCTCCCAAAACATATATCGGTATATCGTCTCCTTTGTAGTATGTTTCCATGTTTGTTATTTATTAAATTTATATATTATTTTAATTGACATTATTTTAATTTTTATAAAATTATATTGTATAAAATTAATTTTTAAGCCAAAAATGAAAACATCAAAATATAAGGTGGAACATCGGATGATGTCATTGTTATATTACCTGCCATATTTTCATCTGTTTTTAATTGTATATTGCAAACGATAAAAGATTCAATCATTCCTTCATATGGCTCATCAGAAAATAAAACATTACCTATTAATTGCATTCCTGTTTTTATATACTGATTATCTCTAATACTTGTAATGAAATCAATCATAGTTCCATTTATAATAAGATCAGGCATATCTGATATTTTAACTGTTCTATTAACACCTAATTCGCCTAAATCTATTTGTCCACTTTCTTGTTCGTATATTTGGCCATTTAATTTTATTGATGTTGTTAGTCCATCATCACCTTTATCGCCTTTTTCGCCTTTAATTATTTTATAAAAATTAAATGATAGTGAATATGATTCGTCAAAATTGACATTCATATTTTTATTAGTTATATCAATATTAAGGTACATTCTTTGATTTATTAATTGTTATTGTTTTATTTGCAAATGATTTTACTACTGAATTATTTTGCACAATATTAACCTGCAACTTATACATACCTGCTAAATCAATAGTATGTTCTCTATTCATTATATATGCAAATGTATTATCTTGCTTTTCAATCATATCATCAGTAATTGTAAAAGCCGTACTATTATCAGCAGTTTTAATAAATATAATGGATAGTTGCTTATCTTCTAATGTTAATGGTATTGTTTGATCTTCATCTTCAAATAAAGCACCATTTAATAAAATATCTTCTTCTGTATAGATCATATATAATATTTTTTTAATTATGTAAAAATAGAGGAATCCAAACAGCTATTGCGCCAATATAATCATATATTATATCTATATAATCAAACTTACCACCTATCTTTTTATCATAAAATTCTTTTGCGATAAATATTATTGTGCATATAATCATGGCAATCCAAATGGGTGTAAATAATGCAAGAATACTTGATAATATTGCTCCTATTGATAGGTGCATATATCTATCTTTGCCTATCTTATTTAATTGTGCTATAGCAAATGATATAATATTAATAATTTTTTTCATAGTTTATTTATTTTTTCGTTTTTTAAGTATTGCTTGTATAGCAGTCTTATCGCCTTTTTTCTTTTTACCTATTACCGCCATCGTATATTTGTTTAGTTTTATCGTTCTGAAATATTTAAATAATCATTTTTACTTTATCTAAAATATTATTTTCTATTAATTCACTATATGTAAATATTTTGTATGGAAAATTATTTTTACGAATACACTCACTTATTCTTCTTGGATTAATACCAATTAATTTAGCAATATCAACAAAACAATATATATACCCATCAATATATTCAGCATATTTATTGTTTCGTCTATTTCTCTGTTGTACATCATTAATAACAAAACGACAATTATCAGGACTATACCCTTTATTATTATCAATTCTATCTATCGTATATTTCACTCTCCCTGATTCTGTTTTTTCTTCACTATATCCATTATTATAAGCCCATTCTACAAATGAATTTATATCATTAACCCATTCTTCGCAAACAGTTATTCCTCTATCGTAATAATCTTTTTTATATTGCTTATTAGTTCCTCTACATCTCTTTTTTATATTGTCCCATAATTTATATATTTTTTTATTATACATATTATGTCTTATTCCAGCCATACACCCACAACTTATTTGACCTCTTGAAGTTAATGTATATGATTGTATCTCCTTTATATTTCCACACTCACATTCACAAAGCCAAATGGGTAAATTATTTTTGTCTCTCTTTACATACTCTAAAGCAGTTAATTTCCCGAACTTTCTCCCTGTCAAATCCTCTATTTTATTACATTTACCACAAGTCTTTATTGAGCCACTTCTTAAATGTGAACCTAATTTACTACAAATTACACCACAAGTACATTTACATTTCCATTTAGCTTGCCCATTTGATATGCAATCTAATTCAATCACTGTTAAATTACTAAAAACTTTTCCTGATAAATCTTTAAAATTAAAAGCCCTCTTATTTTCCATATTTTGTATTATTTACCCATATTTAGTTAAAACAAAGGGAAGCTAAATATGGAAATGCTTTTCGATAGTTAATTACGCTACCTATCCCTTTATCTATGCAAATATACAAAAAAATTATTATATATACAAATATTATTTTATTTTGTTTGGCGTTTTGTCACCATTACGGTATAGGATAAGTTATAGCATAATGTACTAAATTAGTTCCAGCTGGCATAGTCGCAGGAGTAAATATACCTAATTGCCCATTTGATTTGATATATGCAGTACAAGATGCACAATTAAGTCCACTCATATCAGTTATAGTGCACGCACCAAACACACGGGCTGACGGTCTAAATTGAGCCGACAAAGTGCCTATTGTATGGTCTGTGTTTGCTGTTAAAACCCCATTTGAAGTACGAGTAAAAGTAGATTGTATTGTAATTAATTTTCCTATGCTTGATATAGTATTTAGCCCATTAATACCGAGGTAAAAATCCCCCGCAAAAGTTATTACACTTGATAACGATGTACTTATTAAATCATTAGTTAGAGGCTTCCAAGGATACCAAACACCATCTAAAAGTTGTCTAACGAACTTTTGCGACCTATCATTTCCATTTGGCGAATATAGGATAGTACATTCTTGCAATATTCTCGATGCACTACTACTCGTAACCTCTAATATGTACCCCGTACCCGATGTTCCTTGTAAAGTAGGTGCGTTAGTGAAAGTTGATGGAGCACCAAATAAATAATATTTTCCGTTGCCAACAATAGAATTAAAATCAGTATTTGTTGTAGAGATTAACTTATAAGATGATAAACACGTCCAACCGTTATCAATAACCGTACCCGCTGTACCCTGTGAATAAATAGCACGTGAATATACCTCTCCTGTGATAGTCCTTAATGTATGCTGTTGATAGCAAAAATTGGAATTAGTAGGTGTCGAAGTATATCCATTTATACAATCAACTTGAAGTGTGCCTGCCATAATTGGACTATTCGCACCTTGATTCAGCAAACTTGCAGGTATAGCACCACCCGAAATATTGTATATTCCTGCTGTAAGGTTATATAGGTTAGCACCGTTAGCCATATCCCTGTTTACCAAAGTATAGTCCGAGAATGTAGCATTTGCATTTACTACCATACCACCTAAAGATACGCTTTTGAATGTATTTGCTCCTACCGTAGATGTTCCATACGATATTTTACCGCCACTACAACTAAATACCGTGTTGTTATTTGTACCGCTAATATTATAAAAATGTGCGTTACTATAACTGCAATTTATAGCCGTAGAGCAGTTATCAATCTGTAAATTTACATTATTACCTGCAACGGTTATTAAAGCACCCGACAAAGCACTAATACCAATTTTGCTTTTATCTACTCCGTTTATGATATGTGTCGCTACTGTTTCAAATTGTAAAAACGTACCTCGTTGCGCATAAATAATAGCCGCACCATTAGTCTCTGCACTCTTTTCTACATTAACAGTGCCTATTAATACTACTCGTATAGCATCGTGCCCATAAGGTGTAGTAGCGTTAATGCCTCCATATAATTTAGCCCCCGCCTCAAATGAGATATTACAACTTGCATTGACACTCAAATATCCTCTATGCTCACCTGCCATAAGACGGATATTTCTTTGATATGCACCCGAAATTGGACTTAACACATTAATAGCCTTTTGAGCCGTAGCATAAGGGTTATCTATCGTTCCATCGCCTGTTTCATCACTTCCTGTCGGAGAAACATAGAAATTCAAATTCTGTTTCGGGAATTTTCCGTCTATTTCATTTATTGCGCCTACAACGGTCTTATCTGTTGTAGTAAGTATGCTGTCAGTTTTATCTTGCTTTAAGGCTATATCTGCGCCAACTGCCGTAACTGCACTATCTACCTCTGTCTTACTATATGTCTGTGTCTTATTATAATAATCCTCTAAATTAACTTGTGTAGAGCCTAAATTAGCCCATTCATTACTAATATACATCCATTGAGTATAATTAGTAGTGGCATCAATGCGGATAAGATAGATAATAGTTGTGCTTATATTTTCAGTAGGTAATTCAGTGACAATTTTAGTTGTAATTCTATTTAGATTACCAATCAAATCATCAACCTGCTCTATATTGTATGTTTCGTCTTTTGTATAGACATGATTACTCGAAACGAAATTACTATCATTTTCAAGATCGCTCGTTTTAGTAGGTGCTGTCCTTGCACCCGCTATTTTATTTTCTCCTAAATATATTGACATAATTTTCTATATTTTATCTATCTGTGCAAGTGTAATATATTGTAATATAACCAAATATTCCCGACCTATCACTTCCAGTCGCAACCCGAACTTGATTGCTTGTTTTTGTATACAAAAGCCCTATATTACCTTCAATAAATGTATGTGTATAAGGCAAGGGAATTGTTGTACCTGAAACATCAGTACCATAACCCTCTATTTTTATTACATTTTCTATTCCTAAAACATCTGTATTAACAAACTTTTCAGAAGTATTAGGCAATGCGCCAAAATCAATTACCTTCTTGTATATGGCCTTACCATTAGTCCAATATTTGCCTGTAAATGTTTCGGTAAGTAAATATTTATTCTCATCATAATAATTAATATTGCCCTTGCCTGTTTGGAACGTAGTATATTGAATAGTATTTATCGGACAATCTACCTCTACATATCCCCCAACATTCGTAGCAAATAATCTATTGTTTCCAACACCATCTAAACTTGTAAATAATATAACATTCGACCCCGATGCAGAATCAACAGCAATGTTTTTATTTGAAATAGTAGTGCTAATTAACCTACAATTAATTGTAGATTGAACTTGGAATCCCGTAAGACCACTCGTTACTCCCGACCCTGCAACCGTATTGCAATATGTAAAACTTAAATTTGCCGAATTGCCATTTAAAGAAAATGATAGACCCGTTGTATTTGTTGCTGTAAAACCTTGAATAGATATACTCCTATTTGAGTTACCTGAAATTATAAAGTTATTTACATTATGAGTGAGCGTATTCTTAACAGATGCACCGATTATTTGTAATGTTCCTGCGCCATAAAAGTTAGAAATAGTTATCGCCTCATTTTCTGTACCGCCATTAACGTTAAATATAATATTATGATTCAACAGTTTAGGCAAAGAATCAATCTCTACTTGCAAATTAGCAATATCTATCGTCTTTGTTATCGCCTCATTAGTTTGTGTGGGTTTAATACTATTAATCTCATTAATTGAACCTACAATAGTTTTATTCGTAGTATTTAGAGTGTTGTCTGTTTTATTCTGCTTTAAATCCAAAGCATCAACAAGCCCATTTACTTGTGACATTGCAATATTATCATTGGTAAAATCGTCTGTAATATTGTATATAGTATTAGCGTCTTTAGTCGCCAAAGCATCATATTCAGCTTTAGTTAATGAAACTATATGGTCTACACTTTCAGAGCTTACTTTTTCTTCAAGACGTTCTCTTACAGTCTTAATGTCAGTACCATTATCGTCAATAACCTTATTAGATGACAAATTAGCAATAGGCTGTTGTCTTATCAAAACAGCAGTTCTATCTTTATCACCCAAAAGTACATAAGCAGTATCAGTCCCATTATTTACTCTACCATACAATTCAAAAGTAACTACATCACCTACATTCGCGGTGAAGTCATTAGGATATTCTCTAATAAAATCACCTTGATAATCAACATCACCTGTGGCATTTTGAGGCAATATAAATTCCTTATCAAAAATTACTTTTGTTATACCATCATTAAATATCTTCCATATAGCACGACAAATGGTAACCCTCGATGTTGAAATAGATGAAAATGGCAACATAAGACTATAAACATTCTTGTCTACTAAAGACTGCGCTTCAACAGTATAATTCCTACTAAACCAAAGTTGTTGAGTAGTTGTTAAGTTTAAAGGTATAGACGTTCCTAAACTTGTAGGCTGACTTGTTGAAATACCATCATTATTAATAAACAATTCAAGCGTTTCAAATTCTTTTATCTGCTTATCAATATATGCTATCGATGCAGAATATGTACTTGTTGATGCAGATACTATTCTATCATTTATAGATAAATTTAAAGCATCTAATTCCTCTTGCGTTATACCACCATCAACCTCTTTATATGTTCCATCATCAGATAGATATTTAGTACCATCTCCATCATTAACAATTATGGCAACTTTATCCTTTTCCTCATTCGCATAATTATTGTCCGTATGTACATATTCAGCATCGACAACAAAATCACTATCATTTTCTAATTCACTCGTCTTAGTAGGAACGGCAATAGCCCCTATCGCAGTATTTACATACTCCGTTGAGGCTATATCTATATCCTTTACTTTCTCTATACCAGCATCTATCTCACTGCCTTTATATTTACTTATGTAGTCCGCCATTATTCCTCTTGTACTTTAAAGTTCTCTAAATCAACCGTCTTGAAAGTCATTGATTCACTGTCTAAAAATTGTTCCTCTTTCTTTTCTTCGGGTCGTATCTCTATTTTTCGTGGAGCATAAACATCAACGCCTATTCTAACTCCTAAAGAAAAACCGTTCATTATTCATTGCCATAATAAATGTCGTAGTCTGTTATCATACCCGATGTTACTACCAAGGTATCTAATACAACAGGATTCCACACACCCACTTGCAACGGAAACGATATAAGGCTATCACTTCTCGTCAGTTTCATATTAGGCGTGATAATTGTCGGCACGGTGTCATTTTTAGGTACAAGGAAGATATAAAATTGACTATCCTTTAGTTTAAATGTCTGTGCCGTAGTTATCTTACCACCGTTTATTATTTTGCTGTCTGTGTACATATCTATTCCTTTTTAAGACTATCTATCATTTGCGCCTCTTGCGCCATTTCAGGCAATATAGAAGGATCATCAATAGGCAAATTAGCATCATCAATCTCTTTTAATTTTTGCTCCATACGCACCAAATAATCATTTATGCTATTAAAAGCATACTCCAAATCTGTTGCGAAAATATCTGTGATAACCAAAGATTGAATGAATATAAGGCCATTTGAAAGCGCATTATCTTCTTCTTCGGTCATAACTTCTTTCGACTGCTTTTTAATTTGCAGTTGATATATAGTATTGAGTAGGTTATAAGTAGCCGTTTCTCTTGTATATACAGTCCGAACATACATTCTGCTTACAATAGCATAATCTTTGTCGATATATACCGTTACGCCATTTGAATAGACGCTACCCATATCTTTTGTTCGTGGCACAAAAACTACTGCCGTGTCAATCTTATTCTGCAAAGATTCTACCTTTGCTCTTAAATCACCTTTATTCAATGTTTCTCTGTTCTCTTTTCTCTGTGCCATAAATTATTATTCTATTGTTTTATTTTCAAGTATTTCTGCTATTCTTGCTTTAAGTTTTTCGGGTTTGTCGGATAATATACCCTTATTTATCCCATTTGCTCTCAACCACGATTGCGCTTGTTCTACCGTATTTATACCCGTAACTCCGTAAAAACTATCCTCTTTTGTCGTAATTATATCATCGTATTTTAC
The DNA here is from genome assembly GCA_964592155.1 of uncultured Christensenella sp. Taxonomy (GTDB): domain Bacteria; phylum Bacillota; class Clostridia; order Christensenellales; family Christensenellaceae; genus Christensenella. The sequence continues at coordinate 35,102 of CAZQDA010000001.1, read as the reverse complement.
CTCTATAACTTTAGGCGCGTCATGCAAAATACCCATATCATAAGGATATACTTCCTTGAAATTGTGAACTAACCCTGTGTCGAATGTTTTAGCAACAAATAAACTGCCATCCCTATATCCGCATATAATATAATCTAATCTCCCAGTCCGCATTTCACATAAGGCTATACCTCTATGAAACGGAGTTTCTCCGTCCCATATTTTAGGCAGAGTGCGAATCTCCGCATACGCCAAACAATTTTCCTTATACATCTATTTTTTACTTTTAAATTTACCAGTTAAAATATCTCTTTGTGGAGTATATTTTTGTTTTAATTCGCTTATTGTATCTTTGTATTTTTCTATTTCAAATATAAAATCATCAACACGATTTCTGTATTCAAAATAACATACTATAACTGCCATTACATATCCTAACAGCACACCACCAAAAAAATATATCTCCATATCCTAAAATGTTATTATATTATACGACATACCCACACCTATATATGGTGTAAGTTCTGCATTTTTATTTAATCCATATCCGATTTGTATTCCAATACCAAAAGGTCGTTTCTTCTTTATAACTCCTGTATCACGTATCGTCTGCGTAATATATTTTATCTCGTTTTTCTTGAATATATTTATACTATCTAATTTAGGTTCATATCCACTTACCCACGCTTGATAATCATCACTCCGATATTCTTTCTGCTCAATAGGAATATAAACAATATTATTTATTGTATCGGAGACTTTAATTACAACTGTGTCTACAATTCTTTTTGTTATATATTTTGGTTCTTTAATAAATACAGTATCTCGCACGACTATTGTTATGGTGTCAATGCGTTTTTCAGCCTCAATATACTGCTTTTCTTGCTTTATACGAGTGCATGTATTAACCGACACACTAAATGCCAAAATTAAGGCTAAAATAAGCAAATAAGGTAATGACTTAACCCACGCGTTCATCTATACTATACTTTTTAATTAATTTTATTGTATTCATTATTCTATTCTGCCCTTTTATTCTTTGAAGTAAACACATAGAAATATCATCCCCACCATTGAATATTAATGTATTTTTTTTATTTCTATACATATCATAAAATATTGTTTCACCAGAAATATATTCTAAAAATCTATCGTTTACATCTGATACATTAATATCTGCATTTGCGTCAGTTACTATATATGTAATAGTAACATCCATAGCATTATAACATATATTATTAGGAATATATATATCTTTAATATTCGAATCTATCCAATCAGAAACATATATATTTTTAGCACTTCCTTTTTGAGCGAATCCTGTAATTGATGTTATTAGTAAACCATTAAAAAAATCCTCTATGTCGATAATATCATTATCGTATGGTTTTTGCATTAAATATCTATTTTTCATTGATAATATTTTTTATTCATTATAAATACCATATCCATAAGCATCTATTTTAATATCTCTATTTTTAAATCTTATTATTTCTATATTTTCATAAGAAATTTTTATATCATCACTGTATTTGTTCACAACAACACTCACACGTTCATCACTTGTATTTTTAATATTAACATTACTCTCATCATAAATATTTATAATCAAATGATTCAATCCACGCGTCTCTATACTCACATTGCTATTATTGCTTATATGTATCGTACTGCTTTTGGTGGTAGGAACATATATATTGCAATTACAACCTATAAAATGATATAAGTCTGAAAAACAATCTACATCACCATTAAATTTACAATACAACTCCGACGTAATACACATATCATCCTCGCTTAAAAATACTTGTTCACCATTTATGTATTCATGGAAGTTATCGTATATATGATCCATAGACAACCCCCATCCATCACGTATAGAATACGCCATATAAGGTATCGAACTTGGACGCAAAGATAGTTTAACAAGCGATTCATTATCTTTGCAATTAGCCCACATTTGCGCATGTCCTACACACAAATTCCTATCCACAGCATTACGCTTAAAAATATCCATTTCTTTCATAATACAAAGATATTATATAAACACTTTATTAAATTTTTTGCATATTAAAAATCTATTAGGTAAAATAGGGGACTAACCACACGATTAATCCCCTTGTTTTTAAATTAATTTATAAACGCCTTGATTCCATTGCCTCCATCAGGATGCCCAGCCTTGGTAATACTTTCTTGCCATTGCCGCATCGCTACAAGTATTTGATAACTTTCTCTCGCAATAAGCAACATTTGAGAATTACCGCTATTGCTAATTTGTAATTCAGAAAGTATATTACTCAAATGTTCAGATTGTATATATGACTGATATAGAACACTATTAAATACGCTTTCCAAAGCTAAAGCGGTTTCTTCCGTAATTCCTTGTATTCCTTTTTGTAAGCCACTTAATCCGCCTTGCGCCGCCTCGCCAAAAAGAATACCAAGCTCACCCATAAGATCAATCATTTGTTTATTAATATCTATAGATGCCGCCTTGCCCTCTGCGCCAATAGCCTTAATTTCTTCGGGAGTTAGAACGTTATCTTTAGCAAACTCGTCTACCATATCCCACATTTTCCTTAAACGCAAAGCAACAATTTTGCTTGCAAGAGATTTTACGATCATATTCTGAATCATATCATCAAACTTACCCTCAAGCAACTCCATAGTATCAGCACCTTCTTTCCATGCAGTAATCCAAGAATCAGCAAAATCATTCGCCGCAGATAACACATCAGTACCCATAAGAGTATTGACAATATTATCCATTACTTCAGCAGTCTGATAGTCTAAATCTTTTAATTGATTTTCTAAATCAGCAACAGCCTTTTTATCAACCTTTTTCTTGCTCTTTTCAAGTTGAATCTGTCTTTGTATCTCTGCTTTTTGTAATTCTATATTCGCAATTTTTAATCGCTCTAAAACAATAGCATTATACTCGCCAGTTTCAGAATACATCTTTAGCGCGTCAGTTACGTCGGCATATTGCTTACGAAGATTACCTAATTTTTGACTACTCATAATCTTGAAAAATTTAGGTAGCTTTTCGTAATACTTTATCTGCTTGGCAAGTTCATCCCTCTGCTTCTCTAAATTCTTTAAAACATTCTTCGCCGCCAAGTCACCCTCTCGACTATATGCTTTATCAATAGCGCGTCCTAAATCCTCGTATGCTGATTCTAATTTCTTTACCGCTAATTCAGACTTTTCAAGTTCCTTTTCAATACGTCTTTGTTTTTTACCAGTAAAAAATAAAATAGAAGCAATAACAGCAGCAACCGCCGCACCGATTGCCAATATAGGCAATGCCGCCGCCTCAAAAGCAATCATAGCGGCCGCCGCTACACCTAATGCAGTAGCCACAAGCCCAAGTGCCTTACTTAAATCCTGCATAAATACACCTAATTCACTGTCCTCGGCTATACCAAATAATTCTACAAGCTGACTCATCATACTCGAAACACCATTTAGGGCAGAGGCATAAGCATTCAGTCCATTAACTGTTTTGGTGCGAGCATTTGCTTGTTTTAATTCAGCATTTGATAACTTTTTATTAGATTCATCTAAATCTGATTGAGCTTTATTACGTTCTTTTAATGCCTTAGTATAAGCGCGTCCTGTTTGAATAGCATTTTTATTTGTATCTAAAAAGTCCTTTTCAGCATTATTTGCATTTTCAGTAGCTAATTTAAGTTTTTCAGTATTTACAGCAACTTCTTCATTATATTTTTTAACATCTTTAGATGCCGCTATAAATTCTTTAAAACCACTTGTTATAGTACCTAAAATATCTTTTTTCTCGGCAGCTTCACGTAATTTCTTGAAAGCATTTGTAACCTCTCTTATTTCAGTAGGAGACAAATCTTTTTGCTCATCTTTAAACTTTGTTAGTTTTTCTAAGATACTATTTATAGCCCTCGATGATAATCTATCCATATCCTCGAAAGCCATAATCCATTCGTCAGTATCTTTGAATTTCTCAAATTCTACTTTAGCCTTCTCTTGCTCACCCCTTTTAGTAGATGCAATTTTTAATTGGGTAGCTTGTGCCTCACTTATTCTCTTCTCGTCAAAAGATTTTTGTATATCTAACTGCTCTTTAGCAACTCGTTTATCAATATCAAGTATTCTATACTGATATTCTGCGTGTGCTCTATATAAATCATCAAAAGAAGATGCAACTTTTCGATAATAATCTTGTCTTGTATTGTCAAGTTTCTTTTGAGTATCTTCTATTTTTTTATAAGCATCACTTTCGGCGGAAATAATTTCATTTAATGTAGCAGTCAACTCATCTCTATCTTTTTTCAATAAAGTAGGGTCAGATAATATTATACTTATATCCTCCTTTTTTTGTTGATAATCTGAAATTTGATTACTCAAATCAGTCAATACTTTAGCAACCTCATTTTCTAATTGATTAATATCAATAGGCTTAAACTTAAATAAATCAACTAAAATACCTCCAAATTCACCTGTGCTCTCAATATCTAATGACAACTCATACCCACTAAAAAGATTATTTAAAGTTTTATCGGCCTCATTAACACTTGCTTTATTAACTTGTATGTCATAAGCAATAGTTAATTCAGCTAATTTTTGTGTCCCTGCTAATTTTGCCTGTTCAGTTTTAAGTTTATTAGACAAATCTTGTACAAACCTAATAATATCTTGTGGATTAAATGTCAATAAACGCCCAATATCAAAACCTTTAGGCATTATATCATCAAAGAATTTTTGATATGCCTCTTTAGTTTTTTCAGCAGACATAGAAACACTACCTGTCTCTTTTACTAATTCTTTAAATTTTTTAGTAATATCATCTACTAATTTAAACTGTTTTTCAAGTGCCTCTAATTCTTTATTTTTACCTTTTTCTTTTGATAAATCTAATTGGAAATTTAATGCTTTAGATATTTTATTAATAATACTTAACTGTTCTTTGTTTGCATCAATAGTACTTTTATCTGCTTTTAGTCCACGCGAAATATCATCTTGTTGTTTTTTAAGAGTAGAATATTCACTCCTTATTCTATCTATATATTTATAAATACTACTCTGTTCCTCTTCTGTTGGCACGAAGGCAGCTGCGGCATTTGTGTCGGTTATTTTTTCAACTATACCAAGCCAATTAGCTGTTTCTTTAGTTAATTCAGCAACCTTTTTCTCATAATCTACTGCCTTAAATTCATTTCCAGCATTTCTATAGGCTACTGCTAATTCTTCATACATAGCAATAGTATTTGCTGTATTTTTATTTAACTTATCGTACTTATCGAGTATTGGTTGTACTAATTTCTTTTCCTCTAAATTGTTGTATGTTGCTTTCTTGAATCTAACATCATTAATATCTATTAACTCTTTTTCTGCTTTTTTCTGTTTATTTAAATTTGTTACTAAATCACTAACTCCTTCACCCAAAAGAGTATTGTACATAGGTATATATGATACTTTACTCTTCATTTCAGAATCTTTAGCATAATATTCTGATACTACTGATGTCAATGAATTAAATGCTTTTATATATCTATCAGCAGCATCCTCACCACTATCTGCAATCTTATCTATTCTATCTTGATAAATTTTCAATATATCTTGCGCCTCTTCGCTTGGTATACCTACCTTTTCAAGTTCTTTTCTTATCTGACTAATTGCTTTTATTTGTTTTTGTCCATAAGTCTGCTCTATTTCAGCAAATCCTTTTTCTAATGCACTTGCCTTGGCCTTATTATATATACTATCTACTACTTTATTGTAGTTTTTGTCAAGTTCTGTAAGATAATTATTTTCAGTTAAAAGATTAGGCAAGTATTCACCATAAGTTCTATTCATCTCTTTTAATGCCTCATTAAAAGCGTCTGACCCTTTTGTTGCATTCCTTAATCTATCAGCAAGTCTATCAAATCCTCTTGATTGTTGATCTGCATTTTTAAGAGATGTTTCTGTTATTTTATTTAATTCTCTGTTTAATTTACCTGACTGATATAATGCTATGCCAATTGCGGTTGCTACTCCTATTATAGCTGTTGCAATAGCAATATAGGGATTTGCCACCATAGTCAGGATTAGTTTTCTAAATATTCCTACCTGACTATTGGCTAATTTAGTGGCAGCAACAACTCCATCGGTAGCACGCGTCTGCTTTATCAAAGCTATCGTTTCAGCAATAGTCCATTTAATTGCATCTTTTTTTAACTGATTAGTTATAAATAATGCAATTTTATATGTTCCATAAGTAGCAAGTAGGGTCGATAATACAGCAATTAATTTTTCATAGTTTTCAAGCAAAGACCTAACTAAATCAACTCCTCCTTTTAGCGTACCTTCCGTACCCTTACCAATCTCATTCAACATCAACTGATAAGCATCAACAAGGTTAGACACCTTACCCTTCAAAGTTTCGGCTTGTATCTCCTGCATACGATAGAAAATACCACCGCTCTTGGTCATATCTTGGAATATCTCATCCACCATTTTGAAAGATACCATACGGTTAGATACTTTTTCAAAGACCTCACCTGCTGATACCGCACGACCCTCTAATACCGTAAATTTCTTTGCGAGTTCGTCAATAATAGGAATACCTGCCTCTGTGAATTGTCGAAGCTCCTGACCGCGTAATACAGATGCCGCACGTACCTGACCATAAGCCAAAATAAGACGACCCATATCAACACCAAGACCAGCAGAAACGTCCGCAAGCATTTTAGTTGTATCAAACAATCTTTCTGTTTCAATTCTATATGCGGCTAACTGTTTGGTATAACCAACAAGGTCTTTTAACTGAAATGGAGATTGTACCGCCAATTGAGTGATACGTGCAAAGAGTTTATCAGCCTCATCTTTATTCTGTATGATAGATGCTAATGCTTTTTGTTGCAACTCAAATTCACCACGAATATTTACTAACTGTTTAGCGAAATTTACCGCCGCTGTAATAGAGAAATAGTATGCTAATCTTCGAGTCAACGCCTCTGCTGTAAGACTCATTTTCTTAGTTTGATTCTCTAAATTTACACCGCTTGTAAGTGCTTTTTTGTTTGCCTCATCAAGTCTGAATAGCTCTCTGTTTAATTGCTTTAGTGTTTGTGTATTTTTTTCATCGGTAGTATCTAATTGAGAACGTGCTTGCTGTAATGCTTTAGTTTTAGCCGTTCTTTCCTCAATAGTCTTGCTCGGCATATCTAATGCCATTTTAGGAGTTATTGGCTTTTCAGATATTGTTTGTAGCTTTTTTAATTTAGCCTGTAATTCATCTATCTGCTTTAAGAGTTTTTCATTTTCTGCAATACTTTCGGGGTCTGTTATATCTACTTTTTGTTTCGTTTGAAATTGTTGTAATGCTTGAACCTTTTTTTGTACATTCTCAACAGAATCCTCTTCTAAGGCATTTATTTCATAAAGAGTCATTTGGTAGTTTTTACTCTCTTGTTCTAATCGAGAATAAAACTCTTTCATTTGCATAAGCTGGATGTTAGTACCTTGCGATATGTTTACATCATATTGCCCTAATGCTGATACTGCACGTTCTTGTTTTAGTTTTTCCTGTAATGCAATCTCCTTTTGTATAGCCTTTTCTTTTTCAGCCTCTAACTTAACTAACTCTGCAAATTCTTTTTCATATTTTCGATTATTTTCAGCCTCTAATTTAATTAGACGTGCTAATTCTTTATCGTCAGCCTTTTCTTTTTCAGCCTGAATTTGTCTGTCAGTTTTTTGCCTTTCTGCTAATTTTTCTTTGGCTTTATCTATGGCATTTACTAATTGATTCTCAATTTTCAAAGAATCTTGTCCCAAAGAAACTCTATTTTGCAATATAGACATATACTGCTGTAATGCAGGTATATTTAATTGTTCTATGCCAACAGATTCAATTTGAGCCTTACCGCCCGTAGAAAGTTTAGAAATATCAGTAGGTTGTAATTGACCTGCTGATTTTAATTTAGCACCCAATGCACCAGCAATAGGAAGCACTTTATTTAACTCTTCATTTAACTGCTTAACGTCTTCCGTATATGTATCAAATGCCGTTTCAATAGGAGATGCACCTAATTCTTTCTTGAAATCTTTAAGGCTTTTCATTACACTATCGTAACTATCCTCTACCTCGCCAACTTCCTCTGCTGTTTCCTTTATTTCCTTGACGGCTTTTTTAGCAGCATTAGCTGTTCCCGTAAAACCTTTTTCGATTTTACTAACCATAACATCCATAGAAGTAGCTATCTTTAACGTAGCCCCCTCTATGCTTTCAACTATTTCTTTTATAGACCGTTCAACGTCTTTTGCATCTAACGTTACCGACCCACCTATCATTCCCTCTTTTGCCATATATTATCTCTTTATAAAATCAGTTAATTTTCTAACAGGTCGCGATAATTCTTTATTAGCCACCTTTTGTTTTTCACTCAAATATTTAGTATGCGTAAAATCATTTGACATTAATTGTATCTTTGCAATACTCAAATTGTACATATAGTCATTCATACTAACAAAAGGATTAGCCTTTAAGAAATCGACCATACGCCCTATTTCTGTGCGGGAATATATTGTGATTGTTCCTCCATCCTTTTCTTCCTCATCAGCAGGGAGGTCGAAATCACCTTTGCCGATGCAGTAATCATAAAAACCGCCTCTATATTCAAACTATTAACCGCTTGTATAATTATTGGCGACCACTCATTTTCATCCTCTGTTTCAAGCATTACACGAGAGGTCATTTGCTCTATTCGTACTTCATTATCCTTATTATCAGCCGTAAAAGTATGATTAAGCAATATAATTGCTATAATCTCTGCACTATATCTTAAATTAGTAGCAGACTTTAATATGATGTTCTCAACACTCTTTTCTGTTTCAACTATCTTATTATATACCTCTGCTATCTTTATTCGTGAATAAGTCCTTAATCCTCTTATTTCATACTCCTTATCTTTTATTTTTACTAATGTGGGATTATCTGCCATTATATCTATAAGGCGTTTACTCGTAGATTGTGATACCTCTATGTATTGTTCCATATATTTTGTATTAAATTTAAAAAGGGCACAGGCAAATTATCGCCTATGCCCAAGCATTATTTGGTATTTATATGTATTAAGGAACTACTACTTCCTCTTCCCACATAAACAGTGGTGCTTTAGTATCTGCCGCATCCACATCATAAGCCGTGAATGAAACAATAGCATTAAGAGTTTGTGTGCGAAGATTCTCACCCTGTACCTTTGAACGCAACTTAACTTTAGGAAGCTCCAAGTAAACAGGCTCGTCTGTAAACCGCACAATCAATTTACGCCAAATGTTAAGAGGCATATTTACGAAAGCCGCGCCCACCTCGTCTTTACCGTTCTGTGTACGAGCTACACGCTTGATGTTGAAGAAGTCAAGAATATTGTCATTCCATTTTGCAAGCGTCAAAGTACCCTTATATGCCTGCATATTAACTACCTCATCTATAATTGAGTTGTCCTCTGCCTTAATCTCATTAATTTCAGGATCATCCTGTGTGAGCGAGAATGTATCAGCGAGAGTATCACCCTGTACCTCTACTTTAGAAGCACCAGTAGTATCGTCTATGTCGTAAAACTCAATAGACTGAATACCAGACAGCACACCACCACCTGTGAGATATGCCATCAATTCTGTTGTTGATGTAATTGCCATAAATTTTTATTATTATTTATTATTTTATTAAAATTGTAAATACTGTTATTAATTTTTGATACCCCATTTTTTCGTCATATTCTAACCAAGCTGATTCGGGGTTGTGTCGTAATATGTATTTCTTATATACTCTTTTGTTTTCTTCGTCTACCTCTTTTCTATCATTTTCCTCGTCTACAACTTTCATAAGTTTATCATACATATTCATTAACACCTCGCTATCTTGACGTGCATTTACTTGTGATTGTACAAATACCTCAATCACTACCGACATCGTACCAAAAGCATTACGATTAAGCAATGGAGCAGGTAGACTAATAACCATAAAATCCTCGTCTTTTTCTGCCTCTGTCAAAAATTTAGGTACATTCGTAAGATAAGTCTGATTACTAACCTTATTGTCAAATAGCTTAAAAAGATATAATTGTATATTTATTGGGTTGTAGTTGGGGTTAATAGCCATATTAAATAATAGTTTCTATGCGTTTTAAGGTTCCGAAGTCGCGTTGTAGATCATCAAAAATAGACGATATAACAACATATTTAGTTCTATTAGTACCTGTCTCCAAGTACGCACCATAGATAGTTGTTACCGCAAAAACTAATTCCCAACCTCGTGATACTCGTGATTGATAACTGTCTATAAACTTTTGAGCCTCTTCTCGTCCATATATCTGTTGCCCATCCTCAATAGCATAAGTAGTTGCCTCTTTTGCACCTAAAAAACCGTAATCAACTCTCTTACCGTCAAAGTAAACACCCCAAACGTAACTGTCTTTCAAGTTCAACGTTATATTAGCATATTCACTCTCCACAAACGCCTTTGCCAAAGTGTTTTTAGCGTATTCGATAAGTTGTTGGGTAGTTTGTTCAACAAGCTCTACTCTCAACTTCTTTTTGAAATCATCTATCGCACTTAAATCAAAAGTTACGTTCTTAGTCTTAATCTTACGTGGCATTACGATTTTACGCTATTTATATATACTACACTCTTGCCTAATTGAGACGGTTGCACGTTTACTACACTGCCTTTAATCTTTCGACCATACTGTAAACCCTCAAAATTGTAACCCTTATCTATCTGCATATATTCTACACCCTTTGCATCTGTTAAAACAGTAGGTATTATAGGTATAAAAACAGCATATTCAGATTCAACCGCAAGCATACCTATCTCTTTTGTTGTGATTTGTATATCGCAACTACCGTTATAAGTAACTACTTTTTCGGGTTTAGATAAAGGATTATCTTTATCCGCTATTCGCATTTGGTAAAACTCACACGTGAAAGGAAATTCGTCTATCTCTATCATACCTTATCTTTTACGTTTAGAACCTTGATTACGTTGTTAGGTTTCAGCAGTTCGTATTTTGGGTCGTCATACATAGCATATATCTTTAAGGCGAAATTAATCTTATCCTTAACGTATGTAGTTTGAGCACCACCAACACTTTTATTAAAACCTGCGTGAGATACCGAATAAGCACCAATAGAGGACGGAGACATCATTACCGCAACGAATATTAGGTCAGCTTCCATTAAGTTTTTTTGCTTAACGGTTAGGTCGAGATGTGGGGTAGAGTAATCCTCTACCCCCCTATCATCTAATATTACCTTATATGTGACCTCCTCAAAAGGATATAAACTCTTTGATTTAAGCCACTCTATTGCGGTTATTGCCATAATTATACAGACAAAGTATTCTTGATTACCATGTGGTTAAATACGCCCAAAGTAGGTGCGAATGTAGCGAGCAACTCTTGGATATAAATAGGAGTACGGTCGCCAGTAACCCAGTTCATAATCCCAAACAGACCGCCCTCAAGATATGCAATCTGACGATCAGAAGCATCAGACAGCACAGCTAATTCCTGAACAGGCGCATACTCAATAGTACCCTGTATTCCGATAGGAGAAAGAACAGCACGTCCCTTAACCCAACCATCAATAGCTGCGCGATTAATGACATTATCACCTGCACTCTGAACTTCTTCTACAATCTCAATACGAGAAATAGATGAACCAAAGTCGCTAACCCAAGCATTGAATGTTTCAAGACTTACATATTTAGAACCAGTCTGCAACTGACCATCAGCGATACGAACATACGATCCTACCTGTTTCTGCGCATCCTCATTATTTTGAATAAGAGCAAAAGTCTCTCTATCCATTTTCCAAGACAAAGCACCCTCGTATCCAGTAGCGTCGCGCAACCACTTCTCTTCCTCTTGCATATCAGCAATTATAAGTGCAGTTCTGTCAGTCCATGCCTTCCCGATAGCATTTTTACGAGCGGCGGTAGGTACTTTAGCGATAGCTTGAAAATCAAATCCTGTTTGCGATTGGAATTTAACCTGTCCATTAGAAAGAAGTCCAGCACCTAAATAAGTAATTGTCTTATGTGCCCTACGAACAAGGTTAAATTGTTCCTCGATAAACATACGGACTACCTCTTTATCGCCATTGAATTGCTGAAGCATTTTCTCCATATACAAACGCTGTTGAGCAGTAGTTTTCTTGGAGAATCCAAAGTCACCCAAAGAATCAGTATAGTAGTCAAAGCCTTTGCTTTCACCCTCTGCCGGAGGCGAGAAAGGCGATCTCGGCTCAAGGTAGCCACTGTCACCCATCTTAAATTCCTTTGCAGTATAAACACCAATACCATCAGCATTAATAGGTGTAGGTGCAGTAGCCTTCACAAAGTATTTCTTCCACCACATGTTCTCAAAAGGAACAGCGAGAGCCGAATTTGCAAGAATCTGAGTTTCCTTGCCATTTGCCAAAAAGTAATCATCAAAACCTTTCAGCGAACCAAATTTCATTGTACTCATATATCTTACAGTTCAAATAAATTATCAACGTTAGTGAGCTTATTTAGCGATGCTACATAAGCAGGGATATTTACAGCATCAACCCATACTGTTTGATGGTAATATCCATTAATGGTATATACAGCCTTATTGTATTCAAAATCGACCGTTGAGATAGGATATTTAATATCAATATCGCTACCAAAAATCATATTAACCTTTGGTACTTTTACAGTTTTACCTGCACCCGCACTTTCAGCCTCTACGAAAATATCGCCTACTGCACCCGTACCAATAGACCCTGCCGTAATAGTACCCTTATATACGGGTTTGTTGTCATAAATATCGGGCACTGCGACCACAAGGGCGGCCGATCCAGTTCCATTAGCGGCTGTAGGAGCTTTTACTACAACTACGCCATTGGGGTTATGCGCAAACTCATCACCTACAAACAATACCTCTGTATCGCCTGCAAGTAGTGCCTTTGCGAGTTTAAATGTTTTAACGTGCGATGCCAGCCCTGTTGCATAGTCATAGTACCCAAAGTCTCCTGCGAAGACTTTATCACCAACCGACGGAGCACAAGCAGGGTCAAGTTTCACACCATTTGTAATAGCTACGGCATTATGTTCAGCGGGAGTGTAGAATACTCTACGACTACCACCAACATTGCCGAAAGTCCTAATTTGTGTTCTTCCTGATGTTGCCATTTAATTTAATTATTAAAATGTTTTTTTGTTTATTAATATCCTCTAACTCCATTTATAGCTAAGTCTTTGCCAATTTGATTGTACATTTCTACTTTAGCCTTTTCGAGTTCGTCTTTATTTCCACCACTTGCTCCACCAACACCCGTACTTTCGGGGATTATGCCACCGTAAATCTTAGTAAAACTTGCCTTATATTGATTTGCCAATTCGTTTACATCGGCATCAACATTGGGACTAAACTCGTTCAAAAAGTCTTTAAAAGCGGTTTTCTGAATCTCATTAAGACCTGTTACAGATTTAAGTATCTCCTCTCTTTTAGCGGCATAAGCCTTTTGTTCTTGCTCTATCTTAAAAGTCTCCAACATTTGCTTATACTCTTCGGGAATTTCAGCTACAACTTTTTGCTCTGCCACTCCATTTTGAGGTGTAGTTTCAATATGTTTAGGTTGTGGCTTAATAGGTGGCTGTGGTGTGGGTGTCTGCTTATCTTTTTCTGCCTTTTCAGCAAGTGCGCTATTAGATGAATGATATGCAGTTTCGAGAGTAAATTCAAAATCTGTAATCTTTTCATCTAAATTAATTTCCTCGCCATCAATATTAAAATTAGGCAAAATTTTTTCAGCAAACTTTTCTTTGAACTTATTGGTTAAGCTCCACTTGCGTTGTTCGCAAATTTCATTGATTTTTGTTAGGATTTGTTCCTTAGTAATTTCCATATTAAAATTTATTTGTTAAATTTTTTACAAAAATAATTTAATTTTTATCAATTGATATTTTGATATATTATAAATATATTTAAAAATGTAGTTATAATTAAATATTTTATTTATAAGTATAATTTATAGTATTTTTGCGTGCGTGTTATATACTTATTTATGGCTAAAAAGAAAGAAGAAAATCAACAAATAAGAATATCGGCTAATAATGATAATCAAAGAAACTTTATTAAGAGTAACTGTGATTTCGTTATTGCAACTGGAAGTGCAGGAAGTTCAAAGACTTATGGTGCTTGTATGCTTAATTCTTATGATATTTTAAATAATCCAAATTTTTCGGCAATATATCTAAGACAGAATATAGAGGATTTTTTTAAGCCGGGTAGTATCGCTGAAACACTTAATAAGATATATCCACTTAGAAAAGAAAAAACACAAAACTCAAATAGACAAACTATCGGCACAATGAAGACATCTCAAAATATGGGGGTGTATTTTGATAATGGAGCTCAATTATTATTCAAGCACGTAGCTGACCAAAATAAAGACAAGATAGTGGATTCATTCAAAGGCTTGCAGGTTCATAGATTTATATTTGATGAGGCAGATATGTTTGATGCACATACCGTTCTTTATTCTTTGACACGATTGAGAGGTGAGGGTTCAGGTAAAAGACAGATTGTAGTAGTTCAAAATCCTGAGCGTGAATGTTGGGTAAGACAATTTTGTGGAAGTGGTGAATTTGGTGGCGGATGGATAGGAGATGATGGCGTACCCATAAGAGAGAGAAATGGCACTGTTAGATTTTTTAGTATAGATAATGGAGATATAAATACTGCTGTATGGGGTAAGACAAAAGAAGAGGTATATGATAAATGCAGAGGTCGTATAGACAAACTCCTATATGAGGCAGATGGGGTAGATGGTGTTAGTTATAAGAGCTTTATTTTTTCTTGTGTATTTTTTCACATGAAAACTACCGACAATAAAGATGTGCTGAAAAATAACCCCGATTATCTAGGCTCCCTCGCAATGAGTACTGGTTCTAAGTCTATGTTTGAGGCTAATTGGAATTATAGTAAACACGACAAAAAAGATGAAAATGATGTTGCTGAATTAGGATTAGAACTAACATCACAAATGGTACTAAATATGTTTAATAATCCACCAAATATAGGGAATAGAATCAAAATAGTTGTAGACCCAGCGTTTGAGGGAATAGATAACTTCACAATGGCCGCATTCTTGGGCTACCATTGTATAGACCTTGTATATTATAGAATTAACACGCCCGATGAATTAGCAGGCTCTATTCGCAACTTTATGCTAAAACATAATGCGCGAGAAAGCGATTTGATTATTGACGGCGGTAAAGAGTCTATATTTTTACGCTCAAAATTTAGACACGCATATATGTATTTAGGCACACACCAAACATCTGCGAAAGGAAAAACTTTTCACCGATTAAGAGATGAGGCGGGATATATTATGTGCAAAATGATACAATTTGGCCGCCTAACTTTTGACAGCAGACTTGCTAATATGATTTATTCGCATCAGAAAGCTAAAGATAAAAGACTAATAGATGCTTTTTGTGAAGAAGCTAAATGTTATACGTTTAGAACAATGCCTGTAACTAACAAACATAAACTATTAAATAAATCAGACCAAGCATTCATATTGAGCGGACGAAGCGCAGACTTAACAGACCTTTTATTAATGCTATGTGGGTCTACATTAAGAGAGTGTTATGACGAATTAGCAGGTGTCAATTTAGATAAAATAAATATAGGACAATATTTAAATAATAACATACAATATAATCAAAGAGATGAAGTAATGAGAGAAAAAAAACCGATACGAAACATAGCATCAATTTTATCTAATAAATTTTCAGGACGATGGTAAAAAAAGATATCAACTGGTATTTAAATGATCCTACTCGATTATTACAAAAAATACCTTTTACTCGTGGTTGTACAGAACGAAGATTAAAAGACACAAGTAAACAAATTGTAGATATTAATCAGACAGTTTTAGCACAACTACCTACAAATGAAGCAAAGACTATTTCACAAGATGTATATCTTATGGAATACGATCCGTCTATGCACGACATTCTATTTAATCAAAGTATACCAACCATTGCTGTTAAGATTGGAAATAGAATAGAACCTATTGAAAGAATTGTTAAGACCTCTCCATTGCAGAAAAATATACACCACCTGCATGTGCTACATTTGACCGCAAATCCTATGCAATTTACATTATGTGGCAAGTCAGACGATACGACATCTGCTATATTTGAAGAATATAAGAAAGAGTATGTATATAGAAATATGGACTCTTATAGAAACAAAGCTGTTTCGAAGCAGAAAAAAGTAGGAGATGTTGGTGTATTACACTATTTTAAAAATGGGAAATATAAGGTTAAGATACTATCTTATGATGATGGATATATCGTAATTGAGAATAGAGATGAGGATAATGACGTTATTGCTCGAAGTGTGTATTATAAAAATGATAATATAGAAACAATAGACACTTATGATAATAAATATAGATATAGGCATACTCGAAATTTAGTTATTACAGATACAAGTAATAATGAGTGGCAAAAACAGCCACCTATTGAACATAAGTTTCCTTATATACCACTTCAATATCAACGTGGCTATGTCGCATGGGAGTTTGGTCAATCAAGTATCGAAATGTATGAATTGATAGATAATATCATCGCTGTAGTGCAAAAGCGTTTTGGTCAGTTTGCGTTATGGATAAAAGGTAATATTGATGAAGAGGCATTGCAAAGTAGTGGAGAAATAATGATATTTCAAGACCCCGATCCTGAAAGTAATGGGGATATGAAATCAATTGAGTTCCCTGATCCTAAAGGACTACTTAATTATAAGAACGATATTCTAAAAGACATTCAGCGGTCTTGTTCTGTTACATTCATTGACCCTGACATGATTAAAATGGGGGGTGATCCAAGTGGCACAGCCATAATGTTAACAATGAAAAATGACATTGCACTGGCTACACAAACAGCAACAGATTGGGCATCATTCAATGACGAGTTTGTTTTCTTATCGCAAGTTGGTTTTGATTTAGAGAGAGTATACATAGATAAATCATTAGAATTATCTTATTTCTCGCAGATTAAGATTAAGGCAAATATGTTAGTTTGGACTCCCGAGGCTAAGAGTTCTAAGATTTTAGACCTTACAAATCAAAAAAATCTAGGTGTATCTATGCAAACTCTATTGGAAAAAGCTCCAGATGCAGCACCAGACGAAATGGCAAGGCATAGAAAAGAGGTAGAAGAACAAATGGAATTAGAGAGAAAACAAGCTGAAATAGGCAAGGTAGTAACAGAACAAATACAAGTAACGGAGTAGGACTATGGATATGGACAAATGGATTGAATTAATATTGGGTATTTTTACTTTGGCGTTCGGAGGTGGACTTGCTTATTTCTACGTACAAATTAAAACGATTAAGGCAACACAAAAAAAAGCGGATGGAGATGCGATAAAAGCACACGCGGAGGCACGAAAGGTAAATGCAGAGGCCGAGAGTATTGAGGTTGAAAGCGACCTTAAATTAATAGATAAATATGCAGAATTGTATAACGAGGTAAGCAAGGAGCTGAAAGAGGTGAAACAAAAACTAGAGGATAGGGACAGAGAGAGAGAGGTAGAAAGAAAAGAGGCGGCAGAATGGCAGAAAATGATAGTTGATGAATTAAAAGATACAAACTATAAATACGAGAAAAGCAGATGCGATATTTTTGACTGCCCAAATAGACGTCCTCCACGAAAAAACAAATAGAGTATTAATATATACATAAATTAAAACCGTATTTTTTAAGTAATTTTGTTTAAAATTAACAAAGTTATGGAAGAATACGGTTTAAGTTTTAATATAGATAAGTTATATAATCATAAATTATCTAAAAAATATGGTGTAAATAATATGCCTACTAAAGTTCATTTAAAAAGATTAAATGATCTAATAGTAAATATATTAGACCCAATAATAAATATTAGCGGAGAGAATATAAAGGTATTTATTGGGTATATAGGATCAGAGTTGAATGACGCTATAAAAGATAATATTCCAAAAAACCTATATACTGATGGGTATGGAGTATCTATATATGCGTCAGATATGGAATTAGTATATAACATAGCCAGTCAATTAGAATTTAATGAAATAATTTACGATACTAAAAGTAATACTATATATATCTCTTATATAAAAGGAAATAATAATAGGAAAATAACTAAAAAATAAATGGAAAAAATATATATAAAAAATCAAGATGGAACTAACTTCTATGATATTTATTTAACTGAAATATCAGTTTCAAATAATGTCATGGGCGATTTGTATGCTACAAGTAAGTTTATGTATAAAGACAATTCTTTAGCAGATAAATTTATAAATGGTATTTATATAGATTATGGTGATGATAGATTTTACATATCAGAACAACCATCTTTATCGCATAATAATAAAGATAATTCAGGAATGACACAATATGATATTAAGTTTTCTCACGCAAGAGAGGACTTAAAAAATGTGCCGTTCACAGATGAGCCTCTGCCTAATACAAATGAGTTTAACTTTAGAAATGGAAGTAGAAAAGTTCAATTCTTTGGTAAGTTGACAGAGATGATAAATCGTATTAATGCTTGCTTATTGAGAAATGCACCAAGCGGAGATAGTAAAAAACAATGGGAATTAATATTTCAAGAAGGATTTATTGATAACACAGAGCCACAACAGATAATAATTGACAATGGTTTTATAACTGATGCGCTACAAACTATGTATGATACATGGAAAGTGCCGTATATGTTTGTTGGATTTAAGATTTATATTGGTGTTCCAGTAACTGAAATTGGTCATGTATTTGAGTACGGGCAGGGAGTTGGACTTAAAAATGACGATAGAATAAGTAAGAAAAATAAGATAATAACAAGAATCAGTGGCTGTGGGTCTACTGATAATATTCCTTATGGTTATCCTATAATCAAAAATGCACAAGGTGAAATAGTGCGACATATTTATACTCGTCCACATCTTATGCCGACAGTTTGGGTAGAGGGAGTAAAGCGCAAGGTTTTAGATGGTAGTGATGAACCTTTAATAGATTGGTACGATGCAGTTGGTGAGGAATATCCTAATCAGATTAATCCCGAAATGCCGTCATTTGGCATACACGATTTTGAAGATATAAAGCCATCTATTGACGGTGCTACTCACAATGGTCAAGCGATAGATATAATTAAGTCAGTTTCAGTAGACAATAACTACGACGACGAATTTGACCCCGAAACTTTAGAGTATAAATTCCCTACTTTTGATATGGAGTTATATCCTTTGGGGTTTGACCTTTATGCACAAGCGGCTGTTACGGGTGAGATGACGCTTTCTATGAAATCAGGTGATTGTCGTGGTGCTAATTTTCCTTTTGCGGTAGATGAAGAGGCATTCAATTTGTCTTTTTATGTTGATGGTAAATTCACGCCTAATAATCCCAATAGAAATTTCACTAAATTCCCCGATAGTACAAATGAAAGTATAAAAGTAAAATTCTTTAAAGAGGATGCTACTTTTGGACGATTATATCCTAACCCTTATCAGATACCTAAAGCGGGAGATAAGTTCGTCATACTCTATATTGAAATGCCACAAAAATATGTTGATGAGGCGCAGATAAGATTAGACAATGCGCTAAAACAATATATGAAAGAGAATAATGTGCATCAGTACGAATATCCTTTGCAATTTGATGAATATTTTCTAAAAAATAATGAATCTATATTTAGACAAATAGGCACTAATACTCTTGTGGTATTTAAATATAATGGACAAGAATTAAAATTACCTATTCAGTCAATTACAATAAATGATGGCACTTCAGCACTACCTACTTATGATATTAAATTAACTGATGAAATTGCTGTTACTTTTAATAGCGTAGGCAAAGTTGCTGATGACTTACGTGTATTAGATAAAGAGATAACTCAAAGTTCAATAAAAGGTAAAAGGCAAGCTGTTAATTTTTATAATGGCATTAAAAAGGTAGAAGAAGGTTTATTTGATGCTGACGGAAATAATAGAATTGGCGTATTAGAGGCTCTTGTTATAAAAGCAAACATGTCACTAATAGGTCAAATATCAAGTAATTTCTCATTGCAAAATTGTAGGGTTAGTTTCAATGGATTAAATGAGGCCATTTTTATTAGTGGCACATTATTTCATTATGAAATATCACGCGCCACAGAGTATGACTATACCCAAGCAGAATGGAATATTGCACCATTTTCTAAAAATAATATTGAAATAGATAAAGACTATTATATATATATACAAGCAAATAGAACTAATAATAGTGCAATATGGGTAATTAGTGAAAATGAATATAAATACGATCAAGACCCAAATGTATTTTATTTTTTATGGGGACAAGCTATAATTGTTAATGGTGAAAGGCATCCATTTAATACATACGGTTTAACAGCTACATTAGGTGGATTTATAGTTACGCAAGAATTAAGAAGCCCTAATTTTGCACTTAATGACACTCAATTTACAGGAATGTTAATAGACCTTATAAGGGCTAAAATGTATATGGGTGATGGTGCAGAGATAATCGCTAAAACACTTAAAATACGTCAACAAAATGGTGTTGATTATAATGTAGATACTGCTATTAATGAAATAGGACAAGCAACTAATAATGCAAATTTATTGTTAAATGATATATCAAACGACAATAAACTTACACCTGATGAAAAGCAGTCTATAAAAAAAGAATGGGATGTAATTGTAGCGGAAAAACCTAAAAATGATTCGCAAGCTGATTATTATGGAGTTAATAAAACTGGTTATGAAACAGCGTATACTAATTTAAGTAATTATATAACGCCATTAATTCAAGATTTAAATACAACATCTGAAATTACAGGAACTACTTTTAGGGCTATTTTTACTGCATATTATTCTGCTCGTACAGATTTATTAAATGCAATATCTACAAAAGCGAAACAATTAATAAATGCCGAAGAACAGTCTCGCATAACAGATATAGCAAATGTAAATGCAAATATAGGAAGTTTACAAAATCAGATTGATGGAGTTGTAGAAAATTGGTTTTATAACTATGTCCCTACAATAAATAATTATCCTGCAAATACATGGACAACGATAAATGAAAAAAGGAATCATATAGGAGATACATTTACAAATATAGAGCCTTATATTGATGATGAATCTACGCCTAATTCAGGTAAATCATGGCGATGGATAGAGAATCCTATAGATACTTTTTTATGGACACCGATTTCCGATAGTGACGCTGTTAAAGCACTACAGGAGGCATCAAAAGCATTGTCTACAGCAGATGGCAAAAGTAGTACATATATATTAAAACCATCAGCATATAGAATTGGTGATATGTGGGTTCTTGAAAGCGATTCAGTACATATACCTAATAAAAAGGGAGAGTTATTATTTGCTAATGTAAATTCTGATATATATTCAGACACTCACTGGACAGCAAAACTTACATATACTGATGATACAACTATAAATTCGTTTATAAATAATATATATACGCCATTTTCTGTTGATATTCAGTCACAGGTAGATAATAAAGCTGAAACATGGTATCAAGATACTGACCCAAGTATTGCATGGAATACAGATGAATTAAAAACTCAACATAAAGGTGATATATGGTATAACACCTCTAATTCTACTATAAATGGAGTTGAACCAAAAGGAACAGCAGTATGGAGTGGCGAAGTGTGGCAAATCACACCTATTCCTACATCATTATTTGATACTATTGATGGCAAAGGTCAGATATTTACATTAAAACCTACTACATATAATATAAATGATTTATGGATAGTTGAAAATGATTATGTTATTGAAGGATACAAGAAAGGAGAATTGCTTATATCATCGTCAAGTAGAGAAAATAGTTTTAATGCCGCAGATTGGGATAGTAAATTGAGATATACTGATGATACTACAGCTAATATTGCTATATCTGACGTGCAAAAATTAAAATTTTTACGTAATGCCTTTTCAGATGTATCTACAGAGATAAGTGGCGGAGTTGTATTATCCGGTTTTGTTGGTGTATATGATGGTGAAAAAATAACAGGCGGAATTACTGGAGGCAATGTAGGTGATGTTCGTGTCCCTCTGTTTTTTGCAAATGCTGAAAATTATGATTCTGCGTTCGATACCGCTACTGCTTATATATCAGAAGATGGAGTTATAAAGACACGAGATATTGACAGAAAAAAAAGCGTGACATTAAGTAGCGGATTTTTGCAGTTTTGGAATATACAAAATGGTCAGGAAATAGAGGCTTTTTCTGCGTCTCCTGAAAAATTAACATCATCGGTAGGCGTAAATTCATTTGCAGATACAGACTTATTAGGTGGAACGGCGGGTAATATTAATATTGCTATAAATGCAAATTCATATAGTATTCGCAACCAAGTAGAGATGAATGCAGGAAGAGCCGAAATATATACAAATATAGAAGTAGTAAAGAACATAATCGCTGGAGATAATACAACATTATTAATTCCTAATATTACTTTTAACGTTGGTTTTTTTGAAATACAGTATATCCCATCAGAGGAAGAAGGCTGGCAATCTATAATACCTGATATTTTTACAGGAATAGAATCGTATATTATAGAAAAAAATACAAATGTAAGATATAATATATTTTCTAATACACCAACATCGTCTAAAAGTATAATCGTAACTGGAAAGTCATTACCGTCATTACCTGCGGGAGAATATATATATAAAGTGTCAATATATTTTGATATATACTATGCACGATTGATTAATACAATTATATATGGCAATCTTTATGGGTCAATAAGTAATTTGAAGCCAAATAACATGACTGGATCATGGAGTTCAGATATTTCAAAGTCTAAAATTTTTGGTAATGGATTGTTATATTCAGATTCAACTAATAAATACATAGGCTTCATATCAAACCCAACAGGGCATGTTTTTGAACAAAGAACGATAAACAACGGCGTTAGATTCAATAACGATGGACAATGGATATGGAGCGAATTGATGAATGATTGGATTCCGATAGATAAGATATTGATAGAAGGTGTTTCGTCTAATACAGGTATGATAACATATAATACATACAATAAAAAGACATTAACATGGAGTAGACTTTCTACTGGATTATATAGGATTACATTTCCTGCTGGAATGTCAATACCAGTATCAAAATATATGGTTCTTATAACTACCGATTCTACTTCTACAACACGAAGATTCGCTACTTTACTTGATAAGCAACCTACCTATTTTGAGGTTGAATTAAGCGGATATTCGGCAGTAGCAGATGGCTCATTTCAGTTCCAAGTAAGATTAGCAGAAAAATGGTATAGATAAAATAATAATATGGCAAAAATAACAGGTAAAAGGGATTTTTTGAATCCAAAAACTATTCAAAAAATTTCGGAATACGCAGATGCAAGCAGAAACCCGGAAGTGAATATAACAAGTACATGGCGATCACCCGAAGATCAGGCTCGTATAATGTTCGATAACCTTACAAAAGGAGTTAGAATAAATTATGCCGCTCCGGGTCGTGAGATAGTGTCTATTTTCGACGAAAATAAACATAGCCCACGCGCTTATGTCGAAAGTCTTATGAAAGCAAAGATTATTGAACTTACAAAGTCCGAGCTAAAAGTTTCTAAACATTGCGTGACTAAAGATCAATATAACAAATGCAATATAGTAGATGTATCAATGAATATATTAAATCCAATAGACTTCATAAAAGAGGCTCTAAAAGATAATAATGTAGTCAAGATTATTGCTCCATATCCGAAAACAATTTTCACAGATTCACGATTCATTTCCGATATGGCAGAACCTGCAATTCATTTAGAAATTAATGTTTAAAATTAAATAATTACATGTTAAAAATTAAACAAATATTTGATGATGCACAAAAAGAGGGATATGTTATTATGCCTAAAGATGTGTCATTCGCCATATACGTATTAAGCGGTTATGATTTAGATGACTGCTTAATTTATAGTGCTAATCACGAGGTAAAAACAGATACTCGTCAGACTAAACTTAAAATTGCTGATAAGAAATACTTGCAGACAAAGGCAAAGACCCTTATGGAGGAAGATAGAATTAAGTGGCTGTTATTTTATCTGCGTCCGGTAATTACAAAGGACATTTCAGACTATGTAACTCACAATCTTAATGATTTTGACTTTATACCCAAGAGTGCAAAAGAGGTGTTGGTGCAAAATAATATTGTTGAGAAACTTATCAAAGGAAATGATGATCCGATAGAGGAATTATCAGAAAAGGATATTAAGAAAGCTCTTACTCTGATAGCGAGACGCGCAATATCTACTCCCGATGATATAGACATTAAGGAGACAGTGCCTTTGTTTAAGTTCTATATGGATAGATTTGCGCCAAAGAATGAAGAGGACGTTGTGGCGAAACATATAATTATTGCGGAGGAAAAACATAATGCGATTTGTAATTTATGTAGCAGAGAGATAACGGTGTCAAATGGGTTAATAAACATTTGTGAGCATTGTGGATGTCATATAGATTTAAGAATATTGAAAAGTTAATATGGTGAAGGGGGATATTAATCCCCCTTGTTTTATATTATAAAATTAAGCATAGCATCATATAAATTTTGTTTTATTTCGCCATTATTAAAACACAATTCAGCAACTCTCTTAATTTCAGCATATTTTTCTTTTTTATATACTTCGTGAGCTTCTTCGGCACTGTAATACATTCCAAGATTTTTACTTTTACCATTAACCACACATCTACTTATATATTTATTTTTCATAAGTGTAGTTCCAACGTTTGATTTTTTTATTCCACTCATAGACATCAATGTATTAATATGTCTTGGCACAAAGCAACACGTTTCGGGTGAATAGACTTTATTTCCTTGAATTAATATATCCTTATCGAGTTCGTATCCTTCTACATAATTTTCATCAAACCAATCTTTAAATTTTGAAAAGTATTTCCATTCATCACACACATAACAATCAATATAAGTAGGATGATGAATATGATATTTTTCATCATAACATCTTCGTAACATTTGATACCAATTTTTATAACTTTGAATTACTGCTCCATCAATGAATACTGGCTCTAAATAATCATTATTAGCGCATCCAAAAATTATATTTTCTTTTTTTCTTCTAATATTATCACATTTTTGGGAGCAACATTTTTGAGAGTGTTTATTGTAGCATTGTGAGCGTGAAAGTTCCTTGCCACATATTATACAAAAAATAGGCTCATATATTTTCTTTTTTATTCCCATACATTTTAATTAATTCACAATATTATTGTTCCCTTAGTTTATTTTTCAACCAATCCATTCCTTTTGGCGTTACCCTTGTAGTAGTAAAGTTTATTCCATTTTTATTACCTATTCTTTCTATAAAATAACCTGCGTCAATGTATCGTCTGTACGCAACGTTATTTTTCTGCAAAATACTCATACCTCTCAAAATAGCCATAAACTTATTTCTGCCATATCCAAGTATATCTGATGCCTCCATCATAGAAAATGTACCATCACCATTAATCATAGCATCGTAGCCTTCTACTTTAGGTTCTTGTAGTAGTAGTTGCGCTTGTTGCTTTTTATTATGTTCTAATAGTGCTTTTTTACTATCAAGCGTCTGAACCATAAATTGCTTTGCACTATCGGGCATTTCTCCAAAATATTCCTCTACAAATTTACTCGTATCTGAAACATAGCCACCTGTTTTCCTGATAGTAGGTAGTACATCCGATGTAACCCATTTTCTAAATTGCTTTACCTTTTTACTACTACTTTGCAATAGTACATCATAAACAGCACTCTCTGTAATGAAATTTGTAATCATATTACCGCCCTCATTTGAATTTAGGGCGTGTAAATCAATTAATTGCACATCTTCATTGTCTAATCTCTTTCTAACTGAACTCGGATTACTTAATTCTACTGCTCTGCACAAATCCGCAAGACAAAACATCGGCTCATCATTAATCATTTGTACCCTTACTTGTCCAAACTCTTCTTTCTGAAAAATTTTTAATTCATTCATAAACTTTAATTTTTGTTCAAACTTTAGGTTAAAATAGGGGAAGATAAAAGTATGAGAAAACTCTTATCAACGCTAACCCAACGTCTATCCCCTATTTGTTCTGCAAAGATACAAATAAAATTTCAATTCTGCAATAGGAAATAAAAAAAGAGAGCTAATTGCCCTCTTTGATTTTACATCTACTACTCTTACCGCACTTATTACACATCTCATAACTAAAATCAATATGGTCTTTTAGCTCCCATTTATGCCGACACCAACGCCATTTATTTAGTGCATACCACTTTTGAAATTTAGTAGGTAGCTTTTCACATCTTACACCCATAAGATATGATTGGTAATTTACCGTGCCATATTTTTTATTCATAGCGTATTCCAAAGTATGCGAATACCACTCTAAAATAGCTCCTTTGGGGCAGTTGTTATCTACATCGTACTTAATCTTATCAAAGCTAAAATAGTAGTCGCAAAACTCGCAAATTTCGCCAATACTACCTATCCATTCTACTGTTGGGTAGTATTTTTTTCCGTCTTCAATTTCGTATAGTTCTTGCTTGTCAAAAAAAGAAGTTAGGTATTTATTGACTATTTTTTCGTAGTCTTTTTGTAGGTTATTTCGCTTTTTCATATTCCCAAAATTTAATTGTGTAATCTCTTTTAAATACAGGTGAGAACCCATCAAAAGATACTCTTTGTTCTATATTTGTGCCGTTGTAATTTTCTTTCAAATATTCAAGTATCTCTTTCAATTTTTCGGCTTTTTTGTCAATATTTATCATATCAACCCACTTCTTGCCATTCCAAGTCTTATTATACTTATCCTCTACTGCTTTGATTAGTTGTTGTTTTTCTTGTTCGGAAAGTGGTCTATAAGAAAGTACATCACTATTAAGTATATAACCATAGTCAAGTAAAAGTCCAGACCCTCCAATAGAAAAGTCAGCATATATCCTATCATCGCATATTTGTTTGCAATTTCTTATATGTATATTACTTCCTTGTGTTTCGCAGGCATAAAACTCTCCTTGTTTTGGGTAGTAAGGTTCAATATATTGCTCCCCAACTAAATATTTTATTCCTGATATTCTATAAACATATTTATCAAATAAAAATTCTACTGATTCAATACAAAAAACGTCATCTTCATACCTAACCAAATCGCCTTTTTTGTATTTAGGCAAATTTTCATATTCTTTTCTAACTTCTTTTAGTTTTTCTATAAATTTATTTATCTGATTAAAAGCAACTGCCTCTTCGTAACTAATGCCTCTTTCCGTAAATTTATGAATCGGTTTTATTTCACTACCCAACTCATACTCCGTAAAACTAAAAGTAGCACCACTACATTTATGCTTTAGCTTTTCATTAAAAACTTTTCCGCAATGGTTGCACTTGAAAATTGTTTGCTGTTCTTTAATTTCTGCCATGTAATTATTTAATTTTAAATTAGTTAATATTATACCCTCTTTAGTTACATTTTACTATCTAAATTGACTTTCATACCTTTTCGGGTACAAAGATAGTAATTATTTTTGGATTATGCAAGTGGTGTTAATAATCTTTTCCCTCTCCACAAATTTTACAAGCGTCCCAATGTGCAAAATCAAATCCTACAAATCCGCAATATCTACAAGCAGAATAACATTGTTTGCCAAAAGATATAAAATACGGGCACGTATTTATAGCATATCCATCTTTACCATCTTCTTTCATCTTCTTTGTTCGCTCCTCGTCAAAAGTATAGCAATATGGCGTATCTTGTGGTATAACGCTTTTGTCGTATTTATATTTGAAAATACGGACTAAAATAAAGCTACAATATGCTTTAATGTAGTTTTTTATTAAGTTTCTCTTCATAATTAAAAATATTATTAACATCATCATCACTTAACATCACCCATTTGCCATTTATATTTTCGCAAAGTTCAGGATAAGTTATTTGTATTGGCTCACATTCAGTTATTATACACTTTCCATCTTTATCCCAAGATAAATTTTCTTTTTTAACGCGATTATATCTTTTATAGGTTTCTTTGCCGTGCTTAATAAGATTATCAATACCCACATAATCTCTGTGTTTGATTATCTGTTTTGTTTTGGCATCTCTTTCCCTTAATCTAAAACATCTCATAATTAAAAATTTATTTCAAGTTCTTTGCCTTCTGAAATTATATAAAAGTAATTCTGTAATTGATGTAAATATTTAAAAGAGCAAAGTACATCCTCGCCCCATTCAATAATTACAGTAAATTCGTCATTTTGAAAAATCATACTCATACTATTTGAAATACAATCTACGTCTGGTCGAGTACAATATCCATTATTGACCTCAAACCCACACTTCAAAAGCAGTTCTTCGGTAATAGGTATAGGTTTGATACCTTTTATAGTTATATGATATAAATTAAATTTACCGCTTTCTAACTCAAATTTATATACATTATCATCGTCGTCAAAATAAATAGACTTTATTTTATCAAATATTAATTCATTGTTTGAAAAATAACTTATATAATTTCCTATTCTTAATTCTCGTATGTCAATCATATTAATTAAATTTAATTTAGTTTTAATTTATAAAATCAATCATTAATTGCTCTTTATCAGATTCAATTTCTTTTATAGCATGAATTATATTTAAAGATAGGTCTTTATTATAATTATCTTTAATAAACTGTTTTTCAATCATTAAAATATCTTCACCCATCTTAACTTCGTATAATACTTCAAATGTATAATCTAAAATATTTTTTTGATTAAAACGGTTTGTTTTTAAATGCTGACACCATCTAAACATTGGGATATATTTACTTTGCCCTATATAATATTCCCCAGTGCTCTTTTTAGTTATTTTGTATATATAACCTACTATATCATCTGATTGAAACATATCTTTAGATACCCAAAAATCGGAATCAGAATCATCATTTATTTTTATATTTGTTTTTTCTCTATTAATAAAACTATCTTTACATTGTACTGAGCAAAAATGCAATGTTTGATATTTATTTATTTGACCATATAAATGATTTTTTATCTCCCAATCTTTTATTTGAATTGATTTACCCCAATAACTTTTAACCTCAGCCCCACAGCAATCACATTTAAATTTAATCTCTGACAAATATTGTTCTGCATTATAACATTCCTCAGCAATAATAATGCAATATAAATCATCATCTTTTAGTTTTTTACTGTATGCAAATTTAATTTCATTTCCATATAGGTCTTTAATAATATCTTTGAACTTATCTCTATCTTCACATACAAGGCAGTCCATAGTAATTATGTCGCTTACGCTTTTGCTTATACTTCCAAAATAATATTCATGACCATTCCTATATTTATCTATTTTAGCTGAATTTATTTGATATATTCTATATATAAATTTATTCATAATTAAAATCTTTTAATTCGCATTGTTTGTTTTATCGGTTTTGAAATTGGCTTATTAGGTCTTGTTTTTGCGTTTATTTTTCTATAATCGTGAATCTCTTTTGCCAAAGTGAAAATCTGTTCTTCATTCATATTTGAAACACTTTTAGCAACTTTACTAACATTTTTTACAGATTCAGCAATAACAATATCAATCGCTAAAAATAAGACTATCCACCACCAACTTATTTCAAGTATGGATAGTAGTTTTAGGAGTATGAAGATTAAGGTTAGCATTATTTTTGATTCTTAAATTTAGTCCATAAATCAATCATATAATCAGCAAGTTCAATTCTATGCTCGTTAGTAAATGTTATATAACAATTACTATCCCAATCCAAAACTACAAGCTCATCATCACCATCAAATGAATCCTCTATAAGATAACCGTCATATCCCTCTCTTACATCTAAATTTTCATTAATTGAAACAAGCCCTTGGTGGGCATATATTTCAGTGCCGTCATTAAATATTAGCGTGTCCTTAATCGTTGCTTTCATATTACTTTTTATTTTTATAAAATACTCGTTGCCAAAATGTTAAATTGTCAATGTCAATTTTATTAGATTCATTATCACTTTTAGTGGTTTCAGATAACTCTTTTTTAAGTTGTTTATTTTCTTGCTCTAATTTATTGTATTTTTCATTCAACTCCACAATATCTGTATCGGTAATAAACACAGAGCGATAATAATATGCGCCATACCATTTGTCATCTATCACTTTTACTTGAAACAATGGTCTATTATCCTGCATAGCCAACAAACGCTCAACAGATTTTAGGTCTATGTTAAAATCACCTCGCAATTCAGTTGTATGCACTCCGTTTTCATCTACCTTGCCATTGTCGGTATAGACCTCTATACGACCATTGTCTAAAACATTGATTTTTTGTGCCATAATTATATTTTAGATTTGATTAATTCATAACAAGCAGTGAAATTTTGCTCGAAAACATCTTTGGAAATTTCATATATTTCAATATCGTCAGATTCTATTTCACCATAACCACTTAATTCTATTGAGGCATTAGAGTTGTAATCCTCTCCTCTGTTATCAAAATAAACTTTAATGCAATAATAATGCACATCAAAATTGCCACCTGTATTTTCAGTGATAAAATTTACCTCCGTTATTTTTTCATAAGACGTATGTGCTCGATGAAAACATTTGCCAACTAAATATTGATATTTTTCCTTTAATTCAGCCTCTTTGATTTTATTGAGTTCTGATATTTGCGTTTGCAGTTGTTTTATTTGCTCGTCAGTTGTCATAATTTTCAATTTAAAATCACAATTTACAGTGATTATAGGTTATTTTTATTATTTTTTAATTGTTTTTTAGTTAAAATCACCTTTTGTTGGGATTTTTTATTTTAACAGGTCAGTATTGTCGAAAATGTTTCCTAAAACTTTGTTAATTTTAATATTAATATCCCCAATATCAGTTCTTATATAATTAACATTTTGTATTGGCTTAATCATATATCTCAACAAATCATTATCAAAATACAGTATTCCTTTTAATACTCTTTTCGTATTTATATATTCAGGTTCATATCCACCGTTATCGCGCATATTACATCTGCCTGTATGGTAGCTGTAACCTTCTGTATATTCAATAATATCATTTTCGTATAATTCTATATTATGTCGCTCTCCGATAAATTGAGAAACTGTATCTTCATCAACCTCCCATACACAAGGACAACTATGAATATAAGTTTTAACTATGCCTCCATCTAAATCTTGAAATACCCATCCTTCAACCCAACCATCAGACGGCATTATCATAGGATCTATTTCACCCTTAACTTTTGCTTTAAATTTTACATTTATTTTCATATTTTTAAAATTTATTAGTTTACCACACTTACTAAAATCAATTCTTTGCCACTTTTTAGCCGTTTTAATCAACTTTATTGCTAAAGCTATACCTATATATCACTTGACTAAAAATATGGGCTTAAAATGGCTAAAATTTAGTTTTGTTTTTTCATTTTTTATAATTAATTCCGCAAAGGTAAGTATTATTTTTTAGAAATCAAAATAATAACGGGTTAAATTGAAAATTGTCGATGATGTTTTTACAGTCAATATACTTTTCTGCGCATAAATGACCTTGCATACGAAGCTCACAGACTAATTCTAAACAAATTTGTTTAGCGTTATCTAAATTAGGCACAACAAATAGTGGACAATCGTATTGGTTGTACTTGAAATATCTTTTGCCTTTGCGGATTTCAGTTCCCTCTACATTTTTGCACCAAATGATTGCCAAAATTTCGTTAGTTTGAGTATTGATAACGACAATATCTAATCGTCCGCTGTGTGTTATGCAGTCGGAAATAACATTTAAGCACATTGCCATTAAAAGACGATATACTTCAACTTTTACGCAACCTTTCGTAATCCCTCGTCTGCCTGTTTTGTAGTAGAGTTTCATATTATTTTGCTTTAAAATTATAAATTGGTTTCAAAATTTCCTTAATCTCAACTGTTGGCTTAACTAATTCGATTATCTCCTGCATATCCTTATAGGCAAATGGAGCTTCGTCTATCGTTTCTTCGCAGACACAAGTAGTAAAGATGCCATTCATTGAATTTTTATAGTCCTCTAACTTAAATGCTTTTTTAGCTGCGCCACGAGAATATAATCTACCTGCTCCGTGAGGTGCTGAATTATTCCAATCGTCATTACCTTTGCCCCGACAAACCATAATGCCATCACGCATATTTAGCGGAATCACTAATGTTTCTCTATTTTTAGCAGATATAGCACCTTTCCGCAGTATCACTTCATCTATGTCAATGTAATTATGAACTGTATCGCAAAATAGATTATAATCGCTCCCCAAAATAGCATCAATAATATACTCACGATTAAGTTTTGCCCAAGTCTGCATTAAATCAACATCGTGCAAGTAATTAGCCATATCATCTCCTGTAAGATACGACAATTCTTTGTTTGGTTGTGGATTTTTCTCAACTGCTAATTTTTGATAGTAGCGCGCTACCTCATTACCGATATTGCGAGAACCTGTATGCACACAAATAGATGAATTATCATACATTTCTATAAAATGATTGCCACCGCCGAGAGTGCCAAGTGATAGATAGGCTCTTTCTTTTACCTCATAAGACAATTCACGATAACACTTCAATTCAGTTACAATATCTTTTGAGTGATGATAGCTACCGTCATTTATAGCCATATCTTTTGTCTTAATTCCAAAACCATTAGGAACTTTGTTTTTTATTATCTCATCAAGTTCTTGTGGGGTAATATCGAAATGATATATTGATAAATTTACACCACAGCCAATATCAACCCCAACTAAATTAGGGCAAACTTTATCTGAGATAGTCATTGTTGTGCCAATAGTACAACCCTTACCACTATGCGCATCGGGCATAATTCTTATTTTAGAGTTATTGCCAACCTCTGATTCGGCAAGTTCATTAATTTGTCTTATCGCCTCGTCTTCTATTGTGCGCGCGAAAATTTTTACATTATTCATATTTTATTCGTTTTTAAAGTTTCACACCGCAAAGGTAATAATAAAAAACAACATACGCAATAGCAGACCAAAAATATTTTTGTAACGCACTGATTAACCTAACTTAGATATATAGACTATGTAATAGGCTATATAGATAAGTTAGTAACTATATATTATAATTAATATATTATATATATACTATATAGCTACTAAATATTATAACTACTAAGTATAACTAAAAAAAGAAATAAATATATTAATTTATTATTTTATGCCACTTTGTTGTTTTGTACATAAACTTTAAATTCAAAACTATTTCTTGCGTAGCATCAAAAAAATACCGCTCTCCCCGAAACAAAGTGTAGGGGGTTATATGAACAGAGAATGCTTTAGCATTCGGAGTGAATGCCTATATAGCAACAAAACTTATTTTAGCAGGAAAGAGTTACTTTGACTCGATACATAACCAAACACCCATACCGCAATTGCATACTCAAATGCCGTACTAATACCCAACTTTGAGGCATAACACATACTTCTCTGCCTACACTGTTTTTTACATTTCTTATTTAATGCCGTTTTTAGCCATTATTTTTACCTTAACCATATCTACATACCACTTCATACATTTGATTCGAAATTTTGGCATATATGGTGGCAAAAAAGGCATATTATACTTCTATCATTAACTTAAATTATCATATTATTAAAATTTATTTCATTAATATGTTCAAAATTTAATAATATAAAAACTTTTTATCCTAAATATTAACATATTATCGTTATTTTAAAATTTAATGATTTTTTATGACATTTTTATAGTCAAAAAATAAAAAAAAATAAAAAAAATTTGGTGGTGTTACACACCCAATTTCGGCTCTGTTTTACCCCTCCCCTATACCATCATTGTTAATTTGTAATTTGTTGATAATACGATATTTTCAGGTTGGTAATATATACGTTCGTTTTCAAAAATGACTACACACAAAACTACTCAAAAGCTACATACAACAGGCATACAAATGGATCATAAAAAACTGTAAAAAATTGATAGAGAATAATTTTCAGGCATAACAATAAACAAAATACGATCATGTCTATATATCATTATCATAGTTTTATCCTATAATTTCACAGATAATATAGTTTTATGTTATACAATATAAAACTGTATAAATTACAATAATTTATTGTATTCTTATTTTATAAGTAAAATTTATGTTTGTATTTTATTTTATAGTTTTGTTTATATATATAGATTAGTATAAAATTACAATATTTTATTGTAATACATTAGTATGTTTATTTAAATATTATGTTATTATAAATATCATTATATTTATAGTACTTTGTAATACATAGTATATAGATACTGTTTTGTATTAATATAGTTTTATATTATACTTTTTATATTTAAATAGTTTTGTTTTATATATTGTTTGGTTCTGTTATTGCATTTTGGACCATCTATTTTAAGGCTATTTTTAGCCGTTTTAATGTTATTTGTATTTTTTTGATAGGATTGCATTGCTACCTTTGTGATCGTTGATTATATAGGTTTTTAACTTTTTGCGTAAAAATAATTGCGAAAAAATTTGGATATTAATTATTTTTTACTTTTGGCAAAAATAATGATAAAAATATTTGGAGTTTACAAAAAATACTATTATCTTTGTATTAAGTTAATCACTAAAAAATAGAATTATGTTTATAGATAATACATTAAGCGTTAAAAACTTCGCTAAAACAGAAGAAGCAAATAAAATATTAAACGTCAAACGCGGAGACGAAACACAGTTGTTTTTTATAGGTCAAACAGTAAAGGGTAATAATAAAGCAACGACGACGCAAAAAGGCATAATAATTGATATTTATTGTGAAAATGGGTATTATAGATATATTATCGAATATCCAATAAATAGACGGAAAAAAGGCAGTCATATTTTTAGGACTTTTGAAATAGAATTAATTAAATAAGCTACAAATATGAAACAGTTTGAGACAAAAATATGGAGTATTAAAGATTTTAATGCTGCCACAAAAACAGAATTTAATAGTAATATAACTGTATTATTATTTGATATTAATGCAAATAATATCGAGATAGA